>DATHKF010000334.1:0-10636 GCA_035489505.1 Bacteroidia bacterium
TGGCTATGTTTTTCTAATGTCTCTATGTGGTTTAATTCAATGATTATTTCAGGTATGCATTACAAAATAAACCACATAGGCACATAGTTTACATAGGTATAAGATCGCTGAAGTGCACAATAGATCGCTGCGCGATCCGAAACTTATGTGAGCTGGATAGTCCTCTATGCCTATGTTTTTCTAATGTCTCTATGTGGTTTAAATCAATAATTATTTCAGGTCAGTATTCCAGCTCGCCCCGTATTCCATCAGGTACGATTTAATAAACGGCATCAAATCCCCGTCGAGCACACCCTGTGCATCCGAAGTTTCATGATCGGTACGCAGATCTTTCACGAGTTTGTACGGGTGCAAAACGTAATTGCGGATCTGTGAACCCCACTCGATCTTTTTCATGTTACCACGGATCGCAGCCACAGTCTCCATTTTCTTCCGCATCTCCAATTCATAGAGTTGCGATTTCAAAAGACGCATGGCGTTTTCACGGTTCTGTCCCTGCGAACGCGACTCCTGGTTCTTGATCACAATGCCGGATGGTTTGTGATACAGGCGCACCGCGGTTTCCACTTTGTTTACGTTCTGCCCGCCGGCACCACCTGAACGGAATGTTTCCCATTCGCATTCAGCCGGGTTCACTTCAATTTCAATCGTGTCGTCAATCAATGGATAACAATACACCGATGCAAATGATGTATGCCGCCGTGCATTGGAATCGAACGGAGAAATACGCACAAGGCGGTGCACCCCGTTTTCACCTTTGAGATGACCGAATGCATATTCACCTTCAAACTCCAGTGTGCACGATTTGATTCCTGCAGCTTCACCTTCCTGCAGATCGGTTTCTTTGATCTTGAATCCGTTCTTTTCACCCCACATGATGTACATGCGCATGAGCATAGCCGCCCAATCGCAGCTTTCCGTTCCACCTGCGCCGGAATTAATGGTGAGTATACCGTTCAGGTGATCCTCTTTTCCGCTGAGCATGTTCCGGAATTCGAGATCTTCCATGAGCTTCACGGTGACTGCATATTGTGCATCCACGTCGGTTTCCGTAGCATCACCCGATTTATAAAAATCGTACATCACACTGAGGTCATCAATGCTTGCTTCGAGTGTACCGAACGAGTCCGTCCAGTCTTTTTTCTTTTTGATTTCCTTGAGAAGGACTTCGGCTTTTTTAGGATCGTCCCAAAAACCGGCCGCCTGGGTGGCAGCTTCGTCCTTCGCTATTTTGGAGAGCTTGCTATCGATGTCAAAGATGCCTCCTCAGCGTATCTTTTCGCTCCACAAGGGCCTTTACCTGTTCTATTGTAATCATAGGCAGCAAAAGTAGTATTAAAGTTGGCAATCAGCCAAGTTCACCGGGGGATCATTTTTTCGTCTCATTTACTTGCCCACTTCTTAACTATCTTTGCCCCCGCAATGAATGAACCGGAACACCCGCATTTTGTGCTTTCCGACGGAATGTACTGTCACGTATTACCGGAAGGTTTTATCGTTTCGAAAAAAAATCTTCCCGAGGAGCGGCCCGTGCAAAAAGATTCTCCGGATGCAATGGCCATCCTTTTTCTTAGCGCGGGAATTGCAATCGCCACTTTTTTTATTGCGATGTGCGTGATCACCGGGTTCTACGTGGTAGTGGCCATGCTTGGCGCTCTCGACCTGCTCATGATTTATTCGCTCTGGCGCACGATTGGATACTCACACACCAATTTTATTCCGCGTGCCGATATTGTCGGCCTGAAATATAACCGCAGGAGTTTCGGTTACGATTCGTTCATCGTTTACTACACCGGGAAAAACGGGAAAGCCTGCAAGCGCCGCTACGTGATCTACGATTCGCAGGAGTGCCTGGATAATGCGCTAGGTGTGATGCGTGCAGAAGGCCTTCTGAAATAACACAGTAAAAACAGTGCGCAGTGGTCAGTGCGCAGTAAGACGGAATGAGGTACACCACCCTCCGTAACAAATTCCTCTTCGAAGCATACCTGATGATTGCCGGCTACGGGTTTACTGCGCACTGCCTACTATTTTTACTGCGCACTGTTTTTCTGGCATGATTCTTCTACCCTTCTCCCTAAAGAACAACCATGGAAACAGTAGTAAAATCAACACCCGCCCGTATTCCTGATTCCAAGATCAGAACAGGAATA
The DNA here is from genome assembly GCA_035489505.1 of Bacteroidia bacterium. Taxonomy (GTDB): domain Bacteria; phylum Bacteroidota; class Bacteroidia; order Palsa-965; family Palsa-965. The sequence continues at coordinate 2,154 of DATHKF010000334.1, forward strand.
TTCCTTATCGGTTCGATATGCGGTGTAGCATATATCGCTTTCTTTCTCGTGATGAAGGCCTTTGGCCTGATGCACGTAACGGAATTACGCGTATTCAACTACGTTATACTTGTAGGTGCTACCTTCCTGATGATCCGTAAATGGGTCATGGACAGTCATCACTACATTCCGTTCCTGCGCGTAGTTGCGGCAGCGTTTTTCACAGGTTTGTGGTCGTTTATTGTATTCGGCGCATTCCTGCTTTTCTATTCGATGTACGACCAGGAACTTCTGCGTCTCTTTCTGCAAAAAACCGGTGGATCATTCGATACCTGGCCGTCGATTGTAGTCTTGTTTGAAGGTGCGGGCGCAAGTATCATTACAGCTTTTTTTCTCATGCAATATTTCCGTAAGTACGAGGATGGTCATCCATACCCGGAAAACGGATAAAAATGCAGTGAAAAGAGTGAAGACTGGTGCACAACCTGTGGAGTTTGTTCCACAGCAGCAGATTATTACCTAACCGGAAATGGTCACGGTAAAATTAAATTTCAACGCCGTGTAAAATATTTTCCGGTACTCTTCGAACCGGTCGCGTAAAGCATCATCCAGTCCGGGTGGTGTTTCATTCCGCTTCACGTCAATTCTTGCAATCACACTTCCGATGCTTTCAATGTACACCGGCGGTCCGTTGTAATTATTGAGCTGCTCGAAAAAAACCTGCTCCGAAGGAAGGAACAAACGGGCAGATGCCGGTGAAAGATATTTCCAGTCTTCGCGCAGCACGTAACATTCGAATGAACTGTCCCACACACCACGAATGAGATCGGCATTGAGAAAATAATTTTTGTGGTATTCCATTTCGTCAATCTGCACTTCACCGTTCGCGAGTGTAAACTCAAGTACTTTTCCGCTCACTACTTCCACGATCCGTTCGGTGAAGCCCAGCCGCACGAGCATGCGCAGGTTTCCGATCACCTGGTCCTTCGTGAGGTCTTTCGACAAAATTCCTTGTATGCCCCAGTGACACTTTGGTATCATTCCCCGGTCAATTTGGAAAGTGAGTCGTTCACCAGATCGGGTTCAAAGCCCCGTGAAATCATGTAACGCATGACTTTGAATTTTTTCTTCAGCGGATGTTTTTCTCTTTCACCTTTCCATTTCGCCGCAAGGGTTTTGTCGATTGCCGCAACGTAATCATCCGGATCAATCTGTTTCAGGACACGTGCAATCATCGCCTCCGGAATTTTTCTTTTGCGCAACTCGATCTTTATTTTTTGTCTTCCCCACTTTTTGATCCTGAATTTTCCGCCTGCATACGCTGTTGCAAAACGTTCTTCGTTCAGAAAATTCCGGCTGATGAGTTCAATGAGAATCGAGTCGACCGCATCGTTCCAGAGTCCCCATGAAAAGAGTTTATCGCGCACCTCCTGCTGGCATCGTTCCTGGTACGCACACCACGACTCAATCTTAGATAACGCAACTTTGGGGTCGGTTATTTTCTTCTGCAGTTTTTCCTCATCGCGTTGCATCCCGCGAAGATAAGCAGGAGACAACCATAGTAAAACACTTGCGTCAATCAGGTAGTGTCTCAGTTTGAGCATTTGATATTTTGACACGGCGCTAAAAGAAGCACGAAACCCGTTCTAAGCCCGCGCGCTCACGGCGCGTTACTGTTACCTCGCCGTGAACGCCCGGGCTTAGAATAAGAAAATGCCGTAAAAATGCGCTCCCGATTGCTATCGGGACCGTGTCAAAAAGCAAAGTGAGACACTTGCGTCAATCAGGTAGGTTCATTTGTTGGCCGCAGATTGCGCAGATGTGTCACTCAGTAAGAATTTAAAAATGATTCATAAATCAATTCAAATCAAAACCCTTCGAAATTGATCTGCGGAATCTGCGGCGAAACAAAAGCGAAACACGATCATCAGAGGGTAGTGTCTCAGTTTGAGCATTTGATATTTTGACACGGCGACACGGCGCTAAAAGAAGCACGAAACCCGTTCTAAGCCCGGGCGCTCACGGCGCTACCGTTACCTCGCCGTGAGCGCCTGGGCTTAGAATAAGAAAATGCCGTAAAAATGCGCTCCCGATTGCTATCGGGACCGTGTCAAAAAGCAAAGTGAGACACTACCCATCAGAGACGGCATTTTAGGTAAGTCCGGACTCTTTGCTATATTTATTCACCCAAAACACCCCTATTCTATGAAAAAATTCATGTTGGTTGTTGCGCTTACGGGTGCAATAACCGCGTTTGGCCAGTCGAGAATTGGAAACAAACCGGGCGGCCAATTCTCTGTTGGAATCCGTACCACCACTTCGTTGTTTTCCGACGAGAGCGGAACAGGAACAGGATTCGGCGGACAAGTCAGGCTTCGTTTTTTTCGCCTGCTGAACAGTGAATGGTTCGCAGACTACATCACCTCGGATATTGGAAATGGCCTCGGAAACCGGACGGATTATCACATCGGATGGTCGGTGATGTTTTACCCGGCGTTTGCGTACCGCAACAACGAGCGCTTGAAACTTCAGCCGTACCTGCTGGCCGGACATTGCTTCGACAAAACGCGGTTTGAATCAAACCTCTTCACGGAAAACAATGTCGCTACGCGTTTCAGTTCTGCCGTACAGGCCGGAATTGGTTTTCACCTTCCGCTGCACGACCGGGTTGATCTTTCATGCAGTGCACAATACATGATGCATTTCGGAAAAGAAATTGAACCGCACGTCCGCAGGAATGCAGCAGGCACAGAATACCTGTACTTCGACGAGCATGCCATTGAAGGATTCGAAGGCCATTTGCTGGTTACGTTCAGCCTGAATTTCCGGCTCGCTGATCTCTGGAAAAGTAAAACGAAAGGTGTGCAGGACAAAGCACCGGTACTGGAGGAAGGACAATGAAAAAGATCATAGCTATTGCTTTTCTTTCGGCTGTTGTAATCACAGCAAAAGCACAGGACCAGCCACCTGCTGACGAACCGGTTAAGATGCATTCACTCGCGCAGCTGCTGCGTTTGCAGGGAACCATTTCTCCGGCATGGAGCGTAACGCTGCTCTCGGGCGGCGACAGTGTCCAATCTGTTTCCGGCGGGCGCACGAATGTGTATGCGCACGGAACTGCGGAGTATTATTGGGACGAACGTTTTTCGACGCGTGCAGATATTTATTTTCTCATCAACCCAAACAAAGATCCGGGTGGGATAAAACACAACCACGGATTCCAGGTTGGCGCGTCTTGTCACCTAATCAAAGGAAGCAACATTGACCCATTCATTGGTCTGCGTGCAGGAATGAACTTCACACAGGTTCAGGCGATGCCTTTAACGGACGGAGTAACCAATGCGTTGAGTTATGGTATTCCCGCACACGTTGATCCTACCTGGGCGCCGGTGATCGGAATTAACTTTTTCGGTGAGCGCGTTTTCCACTTCTTCATTGAAGGTGCGTGGATGCAGGGAACGTATCGTCCGAATGTAGGTCCGCAATTTTCGCTCGAAGAATTCCGGTTGTCGGCGGGACTTGGACTTAATTTCAGTTTCTACAAGCCGGTTGAAACCGTGAGGCAGAAAATTTAAAGTTCCGGGTTAAAAAAAAGTTTCGGGTTTCGGGTTGTAGCACTAACCCGAAACCCGAAACTTTTTTTTAACCCGAAACCGCCTACCAGATCATCACCCGTTCCTTCTCCCCAATCCACATATTATTTCCTTCCTTCACATTGAACGCTTCGTGGAATGCAGAAACATTGGCGAACGGCCCGTTCACGCGCCACTTACCCGGAGAGTGAACATCGGTAAGTAAACGTTGTGCGAGCGCCTCTTCACGCTGGTGACCCATCCATCCGAGTGCGTAGCCCATGAAGTAACGTTGTGCCGGAGTGTAACCGCCTTTTTTCTCACCTTTCTTGTACTGGTCTGTCTGGATGAACGCATCCCACGCCAGGAGAATTCCACCGTAATCAGCAATGTTCTCGCCGATCGTTGCTTCACCATTGATGAATTTTCCGGGAAGCGGTTCGAACGCACTGAACTGATCGATCATCACCTGCGCACGTGTTTTGAATTTTTCCGCATCGGTTGATGTCCACCAATTGGTGAGATTTCCAGCTGCATCAAAATTTCTTCCCTGGTCATCGAAGCCGTGTGTGATCTCGTGACCGATGGTTGAAGCAGCTGCGTAACCGTACACCATCGCGTCGTCCGCCAGCGAATCAGCCAGTCCCGGAATAATGAAAATGGCTGCGGGCAATACAATCTCGTTGTTCGATGGATTGTAATAGGCGTTGTACGTCTGCGGGGTCATCTCCCACTCGGTGCGGTCGATCGGTTTACCGTATTTCGAAACCCGGTCGTTGAATTGCCAGCGTGAAGCATTCATCATGTTTTCACAAAATGAATTTGTTCCTACAACCAGCGCGGAATAATCTTTCCACTTGTCGGGGTAACCCACTTTCTTTGACATCCTCTGAAGTTTATCCAGCGCTTTGGTTTTCGTAGTATCACTCATCCAATCGAGGCTCTGAATACGCACGGCATACGCACCACGGATCGCTTCAACGAGGTTGTTGTAACGTTGCTTCGCGGTTTCATCGAAATAAGCCGCAGACCACAATTTGCCGAGCACCATGCCCATGGCATCTTCTTCTGCATCGAGCACGCGCTTCCAACGCTCACGTTGTGTTTCTGCACCCTGGAGCATTTTTCCGTAGAAGTTAAAATCCGCATCATCGATTGGTTTCGAGAGATACTCTGCATACGTTGACACAAGATGATACTGCAGGTAGGCTTTCAGCACATCAACAGAAGTTGCGTGCAGTTGCTTGTCGAGCGCAGTGAAAAATTCGGGCTGACCAACAATTACGGAATCCACATTCTTACAACCATGCCGTTCACAAATGGCCAGCCAGTTGATCGATGGTGTAAGTTTTTGGGTTACGTCTCCAACGGCCATTTTGTTGTAGTTCGCATAATCATCGCGCAATACTTCGAGCTTACGTGATGATTCAGCAAGACCGGTTTCGAAAGTGAATACCTGTGCCGCAATAGCATCGGCTTTATCTGCAGGATAGCCGGTAAGCTTCAGCATTTCTGCGATGTGCTTCGGATACGCTTCGCGAATTGCTTTGGTTTCGGTATCTGTGTTGAAATAGTAATCGCGGTCAGGCAATCCGATTCCGCCCTGCCAGAGATGCACGGCCATTTTATCGCTGTGGCGTGCATCCTGCGTGACGTAAAATCCACCGTAAAATGCTCCGACTCCAAGCGGTTCGAATGAAATGCCCACATCAATGGCGTTGTCTATGGTTGTAATTCCATTGATGGCATCGAGTTCTTTCTGAAGCGGAGAATATCCGAGTTTTTCTGCTTTGGCAGAATCCATTCCGGTCGACCAGAAATCACCAATCTTTTTCGCGTCAGCATCGGGAGCGGGATTTGCCGCAGCATCCATACTGATTTTCTTCAGGTTGGTGTACGTTTCTTCCATCACGAGATGGGCCACAGTCCACGAAACTTCGGATGCAGGAATCGGATTGCTCTTGATCCATCCGCCGTTTGCCCAGGCAAAGAAATCATCTGCCGGGTTTACGGTAGTATCCACGTGTGAAGCGAGGTAGTCGGGGCCTTCAACGGTTTTTGTTCCATCACCACAACCGATAGTGAGGGCAATTGCAATGCCGGCAGCGAAGCCTGGAAATAGTTTGTGTTTTTTCATAGGGCGAGGAATCTTTAGCACCGCAATTTAACCGGAATTTTACTTGGGCAGTGGAAAATTCTATCAACGGTAAATGAAAAACCCCGTACGGTATAAACCATACGGGGCGCCTGTATTTACAGGGATACTATTTCGGTTGCGGAGCTTCTTCTTTCGGCTGCGCTTCTTCCTTCGGTTGTTCTTCTTCTTTCGGTGCGTCTGCAGGTGCTTCTTCCACTTTCGGTGCATCGGCAGGTGCTTCCTCTACTTTAGGTGCTTCCTGTTCGATAATTTCTTCGCTGTTCTCTATACGCTTGCCGGATGCTGAATCCGCTGCGGCTTGTTGGGCAGCTTCTTCTTTAGCCGCAGCTTCGTACATTTTGTTGTGGGCTGCAGACGCTGTCCAGTAACTGTGCGTGGTTACGATGACTGCTCCACCGGTAAGGTCTCCGTATGCAGCTGGGATCCCACCTGACAATACTGAAATCTGGTTCATTGACAAGGCAACAACACCCGCTGATCCGTACAATTTTTCTCCGTCAACAAAAATCGCTGAGGCGCCTTCACGTGAACCGCGCATCACCAGCTGGCCGCCTGCACCTTCGCTTACCTGTGAGGTCGATCCGGAAATCATTCCTACCAGGTTCCCGCGATCTGCCGCCATGGTTTTGATCCTCGTAGCACTGATGTTCTGAATCGTAGAGAATGTTGGATCAACCGGACTTTGTACAGCTGTGATCACAATTGTTTCCATCGTATCATTGGCAATCTGCATGCGGTATTCGGCATACGCGGTTTGTCCCGCCTGAACCTGGATGCCGGTTTTGACGTATTTCTTATAACCGGTCACACGGCACTCCACATCGTACGATCCGGGATTGAGTCCTGCAAAAGTCAGTACGCCATCCATGTCGGTTGCTCCGCCCATGACAGGCCCACCTGCAACAATTCTAACAATAGCGCCGGGTAATACAGCAAGTTTTTCGTCGAGCACAGTGATTTTGATTCGTCCGTCGCCTTGTTGTGCAGCCAGGCTCAGTGGCGCCACCAGTATCAGCGCAATGAGGGTAGTGATGAGGGTTTTCATATCGTTGGTTTTATGTTGTTGAACTTCGTTTCTGCTGGTAAGACGCGGGGCGTTTGGAATTCCATACGAGGCGGGGTGGGAATCGGAGAAAATGGGGTTTGGGATGATAAGTGGTGAGATCGCGAAAGTATCTGGTTGAAAAGTTTCTGGTTAAGGAGTTGAGGAGGTTCCGGTAACTCCTTAACCAGAAACCACAAACTTCTTTATCTTTCACTCCAATGAAACCCTCTTCCGAACTCCACCAACTCATCGCCTCCCTGAGTCCAAACGAAAAGGGATACTTCAAAAAGTATTGCCAGCGAAACGGTGCAACATCCGGAAAGAAATACATCACCCTGTTTGATGCGGTCGCGAGTCAAAAAGTATACGACGAAGAAAAACTGAAGAAGAAAATCGGCGACCCAGCTTTGGCGAAGAATCTTCCTTCGGAAAAAAATTACCTCTACCACCTTATCCTCGAATCGCTGCTGGTTGCACGCACAACGGACGATCCGCATTACGAATGTGAACTGCTTTTGTCGAAAGCACGCTGGCTGAGCACGCGTTCGTTTTATGATTCAGCATCCCGCTTTGCAGAAAAAGCACGGGAGAAAGCGATTGCCAACGAATACTTCACGATTGCGCTCGATGCAACGGAACTGGAACTCCTGCTCTGGCAGTATTTGCAGAAAGATGAACGCCGCGGATTCACCGTCATTATCGAAGAAAGAAAACGCGTCCGGAAGCAAATGAATATTACGGATGATCTCCGTTTTCTCGACATGGATGTGATCCGTTTGTTCCAGGAAATCGGTATCGGACGGAATGAAGAACAACTCTCGCAATACAAAGCGATTTACGACAAAAGCCTCGTGCTGAAAAAGGAGAATCCTGATTTGCCGGTGCGCGCGCAGATTTTCTTTTACAACATCGGCGTTTTCTATTCCAATGTAACCGGCAATGCCGAAAACAGCCTGCAGGACCTGCGGTCGATGATTGCGCTTACCGACAATCACCCGGTGATCCGTAAAGAGCGGTTGTCGTTTTATCTTTCTTCGCTGAACAACATTATTCTTCTCCTGCTGCACATGGGCAATTATGCCGAGGCACAGGAAAAAATTGATCAGCTTCAAACGATAAAAACCGAAACGCAAAACCAGGAGAATACGCTTTTCATTACACGGTACAATACCCAGTTTGAATTGTGTACACTCACCCAAAACTGGGACACGATGCTGAAATTGTCGCAGCAATTGAAAATAGAATTGCCCGCTTATGAATTGCGGCTCGATAACCGCTATACGGGTCACGTCCGTTTTGCAGCATTCCGCTCGTGTTTTTATACCGGGAATTACAAAGAAGCGCAGCAATGGATCAACCAGCTCGTACAGAAAACTGCTGGTGAACCGTTCAAGTCGGAACTGGTGACTGTGGCACGGATATCGGAATTGGTCTTGCACGAAACGCTGGGCAATTACGACCTGGTTGAAACGCTGCTGCATTCTTCGAAGCGGTTCCTGAACAAAACCAATGCGCTCTACCCGTTTGAGAAAGTAATGATCGATTTCTTCGCGAAAAAAATATCAAATCCCGACGATAAAAAACACTTCGAAAACCTGCGCAAAAATCTCGGTGAAGTCGGCGAAGACATTCTCCAGAACCGGGTGTTCAATTATTTCAATTTTAAGGATTGGGCGAGAGCGAGGGAAGCAGGGGTCTTGATCAAGGATTTAGATACTGCGGTTCCGAC
>DATHKF010000335.1:0-4246 GCA_035489505.1 Bacteroidia bacterium
GTTTTCGTTCTCCCAGAGTTCGCAGTAGATCACTGGCTTGTTCTTTTCAATGATGGAACGCGCACCTTCGAAAATGGGCAATTCGAAATTCTCCGCAACGATCTTGATCCCGTCGATGCGGATACTTTGTAATTCACTGCGGTTGTCGAGACGATCCACGGTCACTGTTTCGGTCACACCGTCTTCGTATCCTTCGATAGAAGCGTCACGTATGTGTGCGAGGCCTTGTTTTTTCACGCCATTCACAAGGGGAAGAACAAACTCGCGCTCTTCGCGGCGATTGCCGAGTCCGAGATGAAATGTTTTCACATTGCTCAATCCGAATTTCCGGATCACATCGTTCAATACATTGAAATTGCTTTTCACGGGTTCGTAAGCGAAAACAGTTCGTCCCGGATATTTCCGCACAAACGGAACAGTGGTAATTCCTGTACAGGCACCTGCGACTACAATGTTCGCGTGCGCGCCGTGTAAGGAAGTGAAATACAGAAAAGCAGATTTTCGCTTGTCGAGACGGAGTGTTTTTATTTTGAACGCACTGAACATCCGCAGGTAGCGTTCATACCCAAACAGGCCGTGAAGTATTTTAATAATAAACTCTTTCATGGCTTGTTGGTGATGACACCGGCTAAAATAGCGTTTTGCTGTTCCCAGCTGTAATGTTGTTTCACAAAATCATATCCCGCATGCCCAATTGATTTTGCTTTCCCCGGATCGTTGAGCAACTTCATAATTTCAGTTGCATATTCAGCCGGTGTATCCGCTTCAACAATAGCGACCTGGTTGGGTGCACTCACGGCATTGTTGGACAAAGCACTCACGATACACGGCACTTTCATGGCCATCGCCTGAAGTATTTTGTTCTGAAGACCAATGCTGATTTTCATTGGGGCGAGCATAATTGCCGACATGGCAATCGAATCGCTGATGTCATCAAAATTTTCGATGACATCAATGTTGTCTGACTGAAGTGCCTTGATGCGCGCCGGCGCTTCCACACCGGCGATAAGCAGGCGGATGTCCGGTTTGTGTTGCTGAACCAGGGGAAGAATTTCGTTTGCAAGAAACAGAACGGCTTCGATGTTGGGAGGATAACCTAAATTCCCCATGAATAACAAGTCGTAGCGTTGCGGCTCTTCCCGTGGGAAAAAAGTGACGAAGTCAACACCGTTCGGAACTATTTGGATTTCATTCTTGCGGGAATGGGGTATTGCTGCTTTATCCTGTTTCGAAATGATGCAAAACCGGTTGATGAAATCAAAGACTTCACGCTCGTATGCGTAGAGCCGTTTTTTTTCATAGCCAAACAGGAAGCGTTTGAAGAAATTGCGCTCGATGCTTTCCCGTTTCTCCATTCCTTTCCCGAATGCATCCATGAAGTCGAGTGATTTCTGAATGCCGGGAATGTTCTTTACGTATTCGGTTGTGCGGATAAGATGACAGTGAATGAAGTCGGGCTGGATTTCAGCAACCAGCGATTTGATTTTCCGCTCAATGTTTTTGCTGTAAAAAAATGCAACCTGCAAGGGAGTCCGGCGAAAGAGGCTGAGCGCCAATTGAAGAACGCGTTTGTAAAACGGAAGAATATAAACGCTCGTTGATTTACAGAACGGCGCAACCTGTTTGTAATGTTCCGGACTGATGGCGTGATCATCAATGGCCACCAGATGAATTTCATGTTCCCGGGAAAGATCACGCAACTGAAAATAAACACGCAGCCGGTCGCCTTTGTTCAGCGGAAACGGAAAACGGGAAGTGAGAAAAAGAATTCTAGCCAACGTCGATACCTTTATCTGCAAGAATGTACCGGGTGAGTTGCGAAGAGAACGATTGATTACCCGTATTGTTCAGGTGAACGCCATCCAGAAAATCTTCTTCGGAGACAACGAGTTCAAGACTGCGTATTCCGTGACGACCAGCGGCCTCTTCAATTGCCGCATTGAATTCACGAATGGATTCATTCATCTGCATGGAGTAGGGGTACATGATCCCTTTTTGAAATTCCGGAATAGCGAGAATGATCACATTTTTACTAACCGTCAGCAATTTCACTTTCAGGATAACCTGGTCGAGTGCGATCCTGAAATCAGCAAGACTGGTTTTTTCTTTAATGTCGTTTGTCCCGATTAAAATAGTAGACACGCTGGCCTTGTGTTCTTTCAGCGTGGTGAAATGTTCATCGATGTACCGCGCAAGGTCAATGGCTTTAAAACCACTCACGGCGTGATTGATCACGTTCCATTCTTTGGACAGGTGTGTTCCAAGCGCGTGCCCGGTCAATTCGGGATAACCCAGGTACGTTCTCGCTCCAATCGTAATACTGTCTCCAAAGGCAATGTAGGTTTCCCAATTCATACGCGAAATTCTTCAGCTGTGATTCTCTCAAATATAACTATGCATTTGAGTATATCCTAGTCGGGTAATACCTGACATCACACCACGGACCGGTTATAGTAAGTAGCTTTCTCAAACCCGCTCACATTCATTGAAATAACCGGTACATCGGGAAACATGATTTTTAATTTCGCCACAATGCGTTTCGACAGGTCCGCTTTCTGTTCGGTTGTTCTTCCTTGCATGATGTGACCAAACACGTGAATGAAATCGGATTGGGTATTCGCAACGGTAAAATATTTGTACGGTTGCACCCTCACTTTAATGTCACCTTTTTTAAAAAGTCCGGTTGAATCGGCCGTGTCGTGAACGGTGCTCAGTAATTTTTCGACTGAACAGGACTCCAGAATTTTTTCGGAACAGTCAATAATAAAGTGCGGCATCGTCGTTGATTTAATTTTTTTGAACCGGAGCATTGATCTTGCCTTTCCAGAACATTTTCTGTTTGGGTTTTTCAGGGTGATCAAAAGTGAAGCTGAATTCTGCTTTCAGGATTCCGTTCTTCCAGTTTTGCGGCTGTAAAACCTGTACCAGAAAACGGACGTGCAGAAAAATGTGACCAACACGATCATTGCCCCGAGATAAATCTGGTTTTCCAGCAAACCTTTGACGCCGTATTTGTAAATGAACATGCTTATCGAGAGCACGAAATTACTCAGGCCCCAAACAATGTTGCGGGTGTTCCCGGTTCCAAAACCGCTGAGCATTTTTGCTTTCCATACACCCAAAACGTAATGCGGCATTGCATTCATTAAGGTGAGTCCGATGAGGAGATCGAGAATATTCATAAGCGAATTGTTGACCCGCCCGGATAGCGGGTGGTGTTATTCCAAATGTACCGACGGGGAAGGGGATATCCTACCGCAACGATGCGCTTTTCAATTTTGCTGTTTATTTTTTTATCACAGAGATCACAGGGTATTTCACAGAGTTTCACAGAGTGGCGCATCGAAGGGCCTCAGTGAAACTCTGTGAAAACCACTCAATGCACTCTATGGTTAATTTTCATGCGCGTAGCGAATCAAGGCGCTCACCTAATCAAACTCTTTGATCCGCTCCTGGAATTGCGCTTCCGTCATTTGTTCCATCACCAGCATCTCGTTTCTGTTTTTCTCAATCACAATGGTCTTGCTGGCATAATACGTTTCAGTTTCCGTTTTCTTAAACGCCACGATGATGGCTTCTTCACCCAGGGGAACGCCGAGAAACTGAATGCCCTTGTCCTTGCTGCTGATGTTCATGACCGAGTTTATGCTTTTGAAAACAAGACAAAAACTCACCCCGCTTGTGTCGGCCACGTCTACCTGTAAATCTGTTTTCGCTGTGGCGGTCGTAAAACGATCGCAGTTGATCCACCCCAGCTTTGAACTGTTGAAAACATATTTGTCCAGCTCAGCCTGGTTTGCGCCAAAGTAGTCGCCCTTGGTAACAAACACGCGGCCGCGCTGCCAGTTGATCTGGGTACCGGCTGTATCACCATAGAAAATTTCCATGCCGCGTTTCTGATTGGTCGTTGGAAATGTGACTGTGTATTCCGAATTGTTCACCAGCGACAGCGGAGAACCATTGGAGGTCGCCTGCACATAGATCATTCCTCCCGATTCCAGTAGAGCTCCGTTGCACGTGGTCTGAATAGAACTGTTGATCATCTCCGATTTGGTGTACACTTCAATCAGTTTAATCGTCACTTCCGACGTAACTGCTTCACCGGACTGATCGAAAAAAGATTTTGCCGGAAATTTCACGATCGTTCCTTTTGCACCTGTCACTTCAATTTCTTTTTTACCGGAACCTGTGAACACCTGTACATTCTGATTGGTTGCTGGCATCCGCCGGCTCATGGTTGCAACAG
>DATHKF010000336.1:0-4063 GCA_035489505.1 Bacteroidia bacterium
AGCCGTTTTCAAAGGCCGGTAATTGCAGTATCATTTTACCACGGCGACACGGCGAAAGAAAATATCACTTCGCGAATATTCCCGCACCATCCACAAATAATTTCGTCGCATCATGACAGCGCGAAGCGAATGTCTTCCGTCGCCGTGCTGCGCAAGTTTAGAAATGCAAAAAAAACGCCGTGCCGCCGTATCGCCGTGGTAAATTTTAAAAGTACCTTAGTACATATGTTCTCTACTCACACAACCATAGGCATCATCGGTTCAGGAGCAATGGGCTCGGGCATCGCACAGGTCGCCGCAACCGCCGGTCATAGCGTGATCGTATACGACAACAACGCCGCACAACTCGATAAATCCAAAACAAATCTTGAGCAGACGTTGATCAAACTCGCAGAGAAAGGAAAAATCTCTGCAGACGATGCGAAAGCAATCACGAATCGCATCACGTTTGCAAGTGACCTGAATTCATTTTCTTCCTGTGGACTGATCATCGAAGCCATAGTGGAAAATCTCGAAGTGAAGCAGGCCATTTTTTCTCAGCTCGAAGGAATTGTAAGCGATCAAACTGTTCTTGCTTCCAACACCTCTTCACTTTCTATTACTTCAATTGCCTCGGCCTGCAAAAATGTTTCCCGCGTGATGGGCATTCATTTTTTCAATCCGGCGCCGCTCATGCCGCTCGTGGAAATTATTCCCGGAATCGCTACGGATCATTCGCTTTTGCAGGAAGTAAAAAATCTTGTCGATACGTGGGGAAAAAGCACGGTGGTTGCCAAAGACACTCCCGGCTTTATCGTCAACCGTATTGCACGCTCCTACTATGGCGAGTCCATTCGTATTTATGAAGAAGGCATTGCCGATTTTGCAACGATCGATTGGGCCATGAAAAAATTCGGAGGTTTCCGCATGGGTCCGTTTGAACTGATGGATTTCATTGGGAACGACATCAATTACAAAGTCACTGAAACCGTTTGGGAACAATTTTTCTACGAACCCCGTTTCAAACCGTCGTTCACACAAAAGCGTTTATACGAAGCAAAATTCTTCGGTAAGAAATCCGGCCGCGGGTATTATGATTACTCCGAAGGTGCAGTCATGCCGAAGGCGAACGAAGATCAATCGCTCGGCAAAATGATCTTTGAACGCGTGCTCTGCATGATCATCAACGAAGCGGTGGATTCACTGTACCTCGGACTTGCTTCCGTACAGGATATCGACACCGCCATGACCAAAGGTGTGAACTACCCGAAAGGCTTGTTGAAATGGTGCGATGAAGTGGGTGCGAAAAACGTTTACGACACGCTGAACATTCTCTTCAAAGAATACAATGAAGACCGGTACCGGCCGTGTGTGTTGCTGAAGCGGATGGCAGTGTCAAAGACAAAATTCTACTGAGTCACTGCGAGGCACGAAGCAGTCTCACCTTCGAAGTGGAGATTGCTTCGTGCCTCGCAATGACTTTGCGCTTCCCTTTGCGAAACCTTCGCGCGCTTTGCGTCTATTCCGCCAAACAATTATTCTCCGCCAAACAACGTTCTACCTGTATCTTTGCATGAAATCCGTATTATACTAACGGTTCCAGGTTCTCCCGCATGAAAGCAGTCAGCCGGTTTATCATTCTTCTTTTTCTTTTTCCATTAACGGGCTGGTCGCAGGACGCAGGGTATGCGCGTGCGTATGCCATGCTGAATACCAATCACGTAAAACCGGTTACGTATCAGCGTGCTGAACCCTTTCCGGGAAGGGCCACCATTTATCTCGAATGCCCTTTCGCGCAGCCACAGTTTCTGAATCCGGCAGCAATCACTCCGGCGAAAGCACAACTCATCGAGAAAGTTCAACTCGTATATACTACGTTCCGTTCCGATGAATCATTCTCGCAGCAGAAACTCAACCAGCAACGGTTAAAAAATCTCCAGGCTGTTTTGCCGAATGCATTTACATCAGCGATGACCGAGTGGGAACTCGTTGGACAAACCGGTGCCACAACACCCGAAGAAGGCCGCGAATATTTTCACGGCTTCGTTATTACCTATCGCATTCCTCCTTCTGAGACAGCCATCAAAGAAGAAATTACGTTGCTCGATTCTGCTTTCATGGGCAAGATCGTTGTGCGCAAAGGTGGCGGTGATGATTCGCTCGGCATGGGAATTCCTCCGGTGGGCGACGGCAGTTTACGACGCAGCGATGTAATTCTGCCCGACGGAAGTATAGTCACGCTGCGCAGGGATATTCCGGAAGACAGCCTCATTTATTACCTGCGGCCTTCGTCTCCTGGTGCAACTTTGCTCTGGGCAAAATATTCCGACACGGCGCACACCACACTCATCGTGATGGAACGCTTTGGCGATCACAAAAGAAAACGCGTCTGGAAACTGGAAGAGCACAAAGAAGATCCGAAGGATTTTGATTTTCTCGGAAAGAAATACCTCAACAATCCTGATTCTGTAGTGATGACGACCCTGCGCAGAAACGCGTGGACGAATTTTGTGCTCGTGTGTGATGTTACAGGAAGTATGTCGCCGTACACCGCGCAAATCTTCGCTTCACTTCCGGCCGTGATTGAAAACCGCCGTTGCAAAGGATTTCTTTTCTTCAACGATGGTGATAAGAAAACAACTGCACAGAAAAAAGATGGTCACGCGGGTGGATTGTACATCACGCAAATGATGCGCTTCGACAGCGTGTATTACTGCGCGCAGAAATGCATGAACAACGGAGACGGTGGCGATCTCCCGGAAAACAATGTAGAAGCATTGCTGCGCGCAGAAAAAATGAATCCCGGTGGAGAACTTGTGCTCGTTGCCGATAACTGGGCTACGCCGCGCGACTTAGGCAACTGTGATAAGATCAACCAACCGGTGCACGTCATTCTCTGCGGTGCCCGCGGTGGTGTCAATCCCGATTATCTTTTTCTTGCTCGCGTTACCGGCGGAAGTGTTCACACACGCGACCAGGACGTGACCAATCTTGCAAGCCTCCAGGAAGGCGACCAGGTGAAAGTTGGTTTCCAGACTTTCCTGCTGCACGATGATCACTTTATTCCGTTTGAGAATTTCTCGAGGGATTTCTAGAGATAGACGCAAAGCCGCAAAGTTCGCCGAGTAAAGCGCAAAGTCATTGCGCTTTGTTGCTTTGTATTAACCAATTCTTTGCGCCTTTCTTTGCGTGCTCTGCGGCTTTGCGTCTATTTTCTTCCCGCCCAATACGTCATCTGCCCCGCACTATACGTCTCGCTCTGAAAATCACAACTGAGATCGTCGTACACAATGTAAAGGACCGTTTTGAATGTATTGTAATACGGTTAAAACACATTGACGTATATTTGGTCACCTCACAACGGCTGATAAATCCGGCGGGAGCAAACTCAACTTAAAAAAATTAACATGGTAAAAAATTACTTGCTGGCAGTTACACTTGGCCTTGCAACCATTGCTGCATCTGCACAAACGCAGACGTTCAACTTCACCGGAGGCATACAAACGTTTACCGTGCCTTGCGGTGTGGATTCAGTATTTATACAGACCTGGGGCGCGCAGGGCGGCTCGGGCGCACAAGGCGGCGGGCCATCGAACGGTGGTAACAACGGACTTGGTGGCTATGCCGAAGGATGGCTGGTTGTAACACCGAGCGAAGTCCTCAACATTTTTGTTGGCGGTCAAGGTGCAACACCTGCCGGTGGATTCAATGGTGGCGGAAATGGCGGTACCCAGAACGCCGGTGGCGGTGGCGGAGCATCTGATGTTCGCCAGGGCGGTACAGCTGCCTCCAACCGCGTGATCACTGCAGGCGGCGGCGGCGGCGGCGGCCGTGGCGGATGCCATGAAGGTTCAGGAATTGGTGGTGACGGAGGCTTCGGCGGTCCAGGTGGCGGCGGAACAGGTCAGAACGGATTTGATTCTCCGCAAGGCACAGGTGTTGCAGGTGGTGGAGCTGGTGGTCTCGGCAACGGAACCGGCGGCGCAGCAGGAATAGGTTGTAGCGGATTCCTCGGACAGCCCGGAATATCTACTGCGAGCGAAACAGGAGCTGCGGGTGGCGCAGGTCAGTCGTGCTGCTGCTC
>DATHKF010000337.1:0-5316 GCA_035489505.1 Bacteroidia bacterium
CGTTGGTGCCGATTATCTCGAACGGTATTTTAAAAAATGCAATGAGCTTCTGAAGAAAGACGGGATTCTCGCTTTCCAGGTAATTACGTGTCCGGATTCGCGTTTCGAACACCTGAGGAATGGTGTCGACTGGATCCAGAAACATATTTTCCCAGGATCATTACTTCCTTCCGTTGCAGCGTTGAATGATGCAATCAACAAAACCAGTGACCTCACCCTGGTTGATCTGAAAGACCTCGGCCTGCACTACGCGCGCACACTTTCCACGTGGTACGACACGTTCAACGAAAACGTGGCCGAAGTAAAAAAACTCGGCTTCGACGATACGTTCATCCGTAAGTGGAATTATTATCTCTGCTATTGCGAAGCGGCGTTTGCGATGCGCAACATCAATGTGATGCAGATGGTTTACACGCGCCCGAATAATACAACACGATAATTTTTTTGCCGTCCTGAGCCTGTCGAAGGAAGACGCTAAGTCTCAAAGATGCACGAAGCTTAATGTTGCTTAGGGTCTTTGTTCCTTCGTGGCAATTTTCATAACCCTCTGCTATTTTAAGTTTCACAAATCGCGCAGCGATTATTCCGCCGCGCCGCGCGGGTTTCGGTTCTCCGTACCGCCGTGCCGCCGTGGTTTATTTTCTTTGAACCTTGTGAATATCACAGCCGCCGTGACACACAACCCAAACCCCAGCAACCCATTCAGCCGTATCCCGTAATCATCCCCCACATCCTTCCCGTAAATCAAAAACATCGCGAACAACGCAATGCCTACCGTCTGCGCGATCTTCACAAAGAAATACCGCACCGCGAAATAGATCGCTTCTTTATTTTCTCCCGTGTCTTCAATGTCTTTCTCAATGATTTCAGCGAGAATAGCATTCGGCAGAATATTCAGTGAAGCCAGCGGAATGGCTGCAAGTGCAATCAAGGTATAGATCTGCGCGGTAGGATCAATATCGGGTTTGCCCAGAAAATAAATGCCGAGGAAAATTCCTGAAAGCAGGAGCAATGAAACGATCACAATAATTTTCTTCCCGATTTTTCGGGCGAGGTAATTCGTCACCGGGTAGAACAGGAACGACACGAGCACCATCGTGATCATGAGTTTGTTTCCGATCGATTCCGGAAGCTGCAGCAGCACCGTAACGAAATACATCAGTCCCGAAGTGATGATGGTTACGCCAATGAAGTAGGAAAAATCGGCAACTACGAATAGAAGAAAATTTTTGTTCGTCAGTGTTTCACGCAACGCTTTCCGCATAGGCACCGCATGCGGTTTTGCTGCACCGTATTTTCGTTCGTCAATGGCAAGCACCGGAATGAGCATGCAGAACGCACCCAACGCGGCGAGAATAATAACAGTTAGCTGCAGTGCCGCAATCCGCGATTCGATTCCGAGATCAGTTTGCAGGACATCCGTTAAGTTGAACGCGTTGGAAGCTACGCCAATTCCTACCACGTATCCTGCAGATTGCCACGTAGCCAGCCGGACTTTCGAAACCGAATCGCGCGCCAGTTCGGGAAGCAGCGCATTGTATGGAATGATGTAGGTTGTGGTTGAAACATAAAAGAAGACGAGCATCACAACCAGCCACACAATGTTGATGGAACTTTCTTCCTGCTTCAGCGGATAGAAAACAAGGAAGCAAAAAACAAACGAAGGAATGATGGCCCATTTCATCAATGGAATCCGCCGTCCTTTCGGATTTTTACTTTGATCGCTGAATTGCGCAATGAACGGATCGTAAACGGCATCAACCAATCTTCCGCTCGCGGTAACGATGGCAATTACGTTAAAGAATCCGAGAATGGTAATTTGCGTGATCAGTTTGGGTAAACCACTGCTGTCGGGCGGGAGATAGAGATAAACCAAAATCACGCTGATCAGGTTGATCATGATTCCCCAGCCCATCATGCCAAAGGCATAAGCAATTTGTTTAGAGAGTGGGAGGGAAGTCGTGGTCATCGGCAAATCGGGAATTGGCAATCAACTAATCGATAGTCAACCAATCGATTTACCCAAATGTATCAAAACAAAAGCGAAAAGTGCTGTCAGAAGGTACCACCTGACAGCACTTTTCGCTTTTGTCTTGACTCCGGAATTTTCTTTGTCACTTCAGGTCCGAAGAGCGCTCTCTTTTTTGTTGTCACTTCGAGTGCCCGAGGAATGCTCTCTTTTTTGTTGTCACTTCGAGTGCCCGAGGAACGCTCTCTTTTTTGTTGTCACTTCGAGTGCCCGAGGAACGAGGGTGTATCGAGAAGCGACAACAAAAAAGAGATCAGCGTGAATCTGCTTGTTTACTCTACCTTCTGCAAGTGCACCGGCAGCACTTAGGGTCAGCGCCGCGCCAAGTAAAAGTATTCTCATGATTTTGTTTTTAGCAGTCGAAAAAATAGACCAATACCTCATGCAAAACGCAAGTTCATCGCTAAGAATATGAACGATCGATTAAAATCAGCGAATTGGTTTAAAAAACTTCAGGCCGATCAATGAAAACGCATCGGCTGTTCAACCGTTCGTTCTGTTTTACGAAAGGCGACAACTCCTGATACTTTTCCTGATGCAGTGGTTACTTCATAAGTAAGATTCAGAACATCCGGAAGTTTTTGCGCGGATACAACGTAGCGGCGCTCAGCGTGAAACGAAAGCCGGCTGGAATCCATTCCTGCAGAATTTTTTATCACAGTATCACGCACCGAAGCGTATGTTGAAGCCTCATCAACAAATTTGGCGGTGCCTGGAAATTCTCCGTACACAAACTGCATCACGCTGTCCTGCGCACGATAATCTTCAATGAAAACAGTGATCTGTTGAAGAAATTTCATGCTGTCGGGATGCTGGTAAAATGCAATCGTCGGAACTACCTGCCCGTTTTCATAGTTGATGAAAAAGCACATGTCTTTTGTGGTATCACCATAAAGATTTACCCACACCGTTGATTCCCCACCTTCACCTTCATATGCCGGCACCTTCGCAGTACAACCGCAAATCAACACAACCGCAACCGCAATTAAATATCTCATGGTTCTATTAACCGGCGCGCTGGCTAGTGCGCATTAGCAACCGCTTTGTCATCCAGAGCGTAGCCGAAGGGTGCACATTAGTAATTAATCACCTGCTCAACTATATCCTTCGGCAACTCCCGATACTCATACTGCTGCGTACGCAACTGCGGTTCAAATCCCGCTTCTTTGATTGCCGCCATAATTCCTTTATACGTGAAACGGTGCGGAGCGCCCGCTGCTGAAACAACGTTCTCTTCAATCATGATCGAACCAAAATCGTTGGCGCCCGCATGCAGACACATCTGTGCGGTTTCTTTTCCTACAGTCAGCCACGATGCCTGGATGTTTTCAATGTTCGGCAACATGATCCGGCTCATCGCAATCATGCGGATGTATTCATCGCCCGTCACTGTGTTCTTCACACCTTTCACGCGACGCAGCAAAGTGCCGTCGTCCTGGAAAGGCCATGGAATAAATGCAAGAAATCCTTTCGCATTTTCCGGTTTTTCGCTCTGTACCTGGCGCAGCCACACAAGATGTTCGAAACGCTCGTACGTGGTTTCAATATGGCCAAACATCATCGTTGCAGAAGTAGTTAAACCGAGTTTATGTGCTGCACGCATCACGTCCAGCCACTCGCGGCCCGAACATTTCCCTTTGGAAATTAAACGGCGTACACGGTCGTTCAGGATTTCTGCGCCTGCACCCGGCAGCGAATCAAGACCGGCTTCGATCAACGCGCTGAGTACTTCGGTGTGCGACATTTTCTCCAACTTGCTGATGTGCGCAATCTCCGGTGGTCCCAGTGAATGCAGTTTCAGTTTGGGAAACATCTGCTTCAGGCTTCGGAACAGGTCAGTATAAAATTTCAACCCCAGGTCAGGATGATGTCCGCCCTGCAACAGCAATTGCTCACCGCCGTACTTAAACGTTTCTTCAATTTTCGTCCGGTATGTTTCAAGATCGGTGATGTACGATTCGCTGTGTCCCGGAATGCGGTAGAAATTGCAGAATTTGCAGTTAGCAATACACACATTGGTGGTGTTGGCATTTCTGTCAATGATCCACGTTACTTTTCCGTCTGTTTTTTTCTGTTTGCGAAGTTCATTCGCTACCCACATGAGTTCCGCAGTAGGTGCTTGTTCAAACAGGTGAACACCTTCTTCTGCACTAAGAAATTCCCTGTTCAACGCGCGTTTCAGCAATTCAGCAGTATTCATAGTTGCGGTATTTTATCAATGGCGCTGGACACGTTTAAACGGAAGGAAAAATAATCCGGTGAAACGCTAACCAAACCATACAATGGTTACATTTAGCACTGCAAAATTAACAAACATGACTGTTATAAAACGTGCCAGCCGCCTTTCCGATCATAAATGTGTAGTAATTGTTTGTTCAGGTGCTGATGAACTCAAAAAATACAGCCTTTCTGATGGAGACATCGGGTATTTCCGCAGGGCTTTCGCTGATGAGCGTAAAACAGTCACGCTCATCACACCGCTGGGCTGTCTCATAGCCATTCTCAAAGACCGCAAAACAGAGAAAAACAAGCTGGCTGAAAATCTGCGCAAATGCGGGGCCGCTTTGATCGCTTTCTTCAACGAAAACGCCTGTCATTCGGTGGAACTCACCGATGCAACAGGGAACAATGAACATTTGCTCAATGTCGCTGAAGGAATTCTCCTCTCGAATTACCAGTTTCTCAAATACAAAACCGCTGGCGCAGCCAAAGAGAAAAACGCGCTGGATGAATTGATCCTGGTTGCAACCGGCCTGAAGGAACAAGATGTAAATCTCCTGCGTATTTCAACGGAAGCAACATGCATTGCACGCGACCTGGTCAACGAACCTCCGGTTGTGCTTACTGCAGAATCGCTGGCCGATGAGTTCAAAAGACTCGCGAAAGATTCCGGCTTCCGCATCGAAGTATTGAACAAGTCGAAAATTACTGCGCTGAAAATGGGCGGATTGCTCGCTGTGAACAAAGGCAGCGATGTTCCTCCCACGTTCACCATCATGGAACACAAACCAGCGCGTCCACGGAATAAAAAACCGGTGGTCATCGTTGGTAAAGGCGTTGTTTATGACACTGGCGGATACAACATCAAAGTGGGTAACGGCATGGAAACCATGAAGTGTGACATGGCCGGCGCAGCTGTTGTAGGTGCCACGATGTGGGCCATTGCGAAAGCAAAACTCAACGTGCACGTCATTGGAATTGTTCCGGCAACCGACAACCGCGTCAATGGAAACGCATACGTTGCAGGCGATGTCCTCACGATGTACAACGGAAAAACCGTTGAAGTA
>DATHKF010000338.1:0-4870 GCA_035489505.1 Bacteroidia bacterium
CCCTTAAGGACAAGCTTCTCGCGTGGCCGGTCGTCCTCGGCCCAGGCTTTGATCGAAAGCCGTTCGGTTTGTATATATGCCATAAAAAAAGAGAAAGAACCAAATTAGTCCTTTCTCTTTTACTAGTCGTTTGTAAATGCTTACGCGAGCGCAGCTACCTGTTTGGTCAGCTTACGCTTCAGGTTAGCAGCCTTATTTTTATGGATAACGCTCTTTTTCGCGAGCTTATCCAGCATTGATATTACTTTCGGTAAAATCGCAGCTGCCGCTTTTTTATCTTTCTCAGCACGGATAGTCTTAAGCACAGTACGCGTAGATTTAGCCTGGTAACGGTTAGTCAGACGCTTAGCAGCATTAGTGCGGATACGCTTAATAGATGATTTATGATTAGCCATTTCTTTAATTTTGAGGGTGCAAATATATGGTTTTTTTCAGTTCACAAAAACGAATTTGACGCAAATTGCCTGTAATAATTGAAATAGATGAGTTTTGGGTGCTTGGAAAGGAGTTTCCCATCGTGGATGTCCGTTCCCCGGCCGAATTTGCGCATGGACACATTCCGGGTGCGGTGAATATTCCGGTATTCTCCAATGAAGAACGGGCGCTGATCGGTACGTTGTACAAGCAGAAAAGTCCGGAAGCAGCCATGGAAGCCGGGCTCGAAATTGTGGCTCCAAAACTGATGGAATATGCCAAATTGGGTCAAAATGCAGCAAAGGACAATAAATTGCTGGTGCATTGCTGGCGAGGCGGTTTGCGCTCCTCCTCCATGGCCCAGCTGTTTGAAACGGCCGGCATCGAGACCTGGTTGCTCAAAGGCGGATATAAAACATACCGTAATGCCGTTTTAACCGGATTTGATCTCAACCTCGATATCCGCATTGTGGCTGGAGAAACAGGATCCGGTAAAACGGAAATTCTTCAGGCACTTCATGAAATGGGTGAACAGATCATCGACCTGGAGCAACTTGCATCGCATCGCGGATCATCGTTTGGATCGATTGGAATGAATGAGCAGCCGTCGGTTGAAAATTTTGAAAACAATCTGCTCGATGCCCTGAAAAAAATTGATCCCGCGCGGCGCGTATGGTTTGAAGATGAATCGCGGAGTATAGGTCGTGTATACATTCCGGATCCTTTGTGGAAACGCATGGAAAATGCTCCTGTTTACCGCGTGCAGGTTCCGTTTGATGTTCGCATACAAAGGCTGATCACAGATTACGGCAATTTTCCTCCAGCCATTCTACAGGCAGCGCTCGAACGCATCCGGAAACGGCTCGGTGGACTGGATTATAAAAATGCAGTGCATGCATTGGAAACCGGCGATCTTGCAACAGCAACCGCGCTTGCGTTGAAGTATTACGACAAAGCATACGATCATCCGCATAAAGAAAGAAACTACAAAGGGGTGACGATGATTTCCTGTGATAGCGGAGATCCGAAAGCAAATGCACTAAAAATTTTCGCGACTACAGAATCTCAGAAGAATATGACTTAGGTAACCAAACCTGAAACCAAACAAACGTGCGTGGAAGGAAATATGAGCCGGAATATCAAGCTGTACGAAAAACCTTTAACCTTCTCCGCACTTCATTAAAGACGAAATTTTTTATGACACCCGAAAAAGAAATATTACTCACCGAATTCTCCCATGGCGCCGGTTGCGGATGCAAAATTGCACCAGCCGTTCTCGACACCATTCTGAAATCGGAATTTCCGGCGATGATCGATCCGAAATTGCTCGTGGGCAACGACAAAAAAGACGATGCCGTGGTGTACGACCTCGGCAATGGCCGCGCAGTGATCAGCACCACCGATTTTTTTATGCCCATCGTAGATGATGCATACGACTTCGGACGCATCGCTTCGGTGAATGCGATCAGCGATATTTACGCGATGGGCGGAAAACCACTCCTCGCCATTGCCATTCTTGGCTGGCCGGTAAATAAGGTGCCGATCGAACTTGCCGGCAAAGTCCTCGAAGGGGCGCGTGCTGTTTGCCGCGAGGCAGGAATTACATTGGCTGGCGGACACAGCATTGATAATCCAGAACCGATTTTTGGTTTGGCCGTTACCGGTGAGGTCGAAATCAAGAACCTGAAACAGAATTCTACCGCAACAGCAGGATGCGAATTGTTTCTCACCAAACCCATTGGTGTCGGAATTCTCACCACGGCCAAAAAGAAAAAACTCGTGAAGGCGGAAGATCTTCAGCGCGCCGTCGACAATATGCTCATGCTGAACAAAGCCGGTGAAACGTTCGGGAAGCTTGCGTACGTGAAAGCCATGACCGACGTTACCGGTTTCGGATTGCTCGGGCATCTCGGTGAAATGGTGGACGGAAGTGACCTCAGCGCCGAAATCGATTTCGCGAAAGTGCCTGTCATGGCCGGACTGGATGAATACATCGCGCAAAAATGTATTCCGGGCGGAACCAACCGCAACTGGGAAAGTTATGGTGAAGGAATTGAAGGCGTTGACGATTACCGCAAAGCCATTCTCGCTGATCCGCAAACCAGCGGAGGATTGCTGGTTGCTGTGGAAGCAGGGCATGCAGAAGCATTCATCGCCGAGGCGGCGCAATCGGGATTACACGTTCAATCCTTCGGAAAACTCATTCCGCGCGCTGATTTCAGAATAATGGTTAAATAGGTTTCTTGTGGACAACACTTGTGTAACCCGAAACCAGAAACCTTTTTAACTTCGATGCATGATCCGCGCCGTAATAGTTGACGATTCCCCGCAAGCCCGTGAAAGTCTCTCTGCAGACATCGCCCGCTGGTGTCCTGATGTAACCATCATGTCTACCGCGGGAAGTATGAAAGAAGGTCTTTCCAAACTCAAAGAGTTAAAGCCCGACGTAGTATTCCTCGACATTCAGCTCGGCGACGGTGATGGATTTTCTTTGCTCGAGCAATTGGGCGAAACGGAAACGCATGTGATCTTCACCACCGGTCTCGACAGCGAAGGTATACGCGCGATCAAATTCAGTGCGCTCGATTACCTGTTGAAACCGGTCGATCCCGATGAACTGGTTGCTGCCGTTGAAAAACTCAAGGAAGAAAAAAAGAAGCAATCCATTGGAGAAAATATCCGTTTGCTGGCTGAACATCTTGGCGAACGGTCATCCAAAACAGAAGTACGCAGGCTGGCGCTGAACAGTTCTGACAAAGTGCAGGTAGTACGTGTCGATGAAATTATCCGTTGCGAATCGGAACGCAACTACACGACGTTTTTCCTGAAAGGTGGAAAACAAATCGTCGTTACACGCACACTTAAAGAGTACGAAGAGCTTCTTGAACCGCTCGGGTTTGTCCGTGTGCACCACTCGCACCTGATCAATCTCGAATACCTGAAAGAGTTTATCAAGTCCGACGGCGGTTACGCGCTGATGAGCGACAGCGCACACGTTCCCGTTTCAGTACGCAAGCGCGATGACCTCATGAAGGCGTTGGGCATCTGACACTTTTCAGGATTGCAGTGCGTGTTGAACATTATTGCGCCGCACTTATTCAGTCACTCCTTATTCGTTCTACCATTCAAATAGTTTTGGACCATGAAGTTCAAAACTGTGATAGGTATTACTGCGCTCGGTGCCGGTCTCGGCCTCATCGTCCGTGAACATTCGCTGGCACATTCCGAAAATAAAACCGCATTTTATTTACCGGCCAATACCATCATTCACCAGTCTCATTCGCTTCCCAGGTTCCGGCATTTTGTAAGTACGGCCAAAGCAAATAAAAACGATTCGTTAACGCGCATTGCCGTAATCAGTCCATCGCAGCGCTATGATTCCCTTTCGAATGCAATAGTCGTGGCGCTGCATGAAGCTACGGGCGATCCACGCTTCAATATGAAAGCGCGGTGGAGCAAAAACTGGAGCCTGAACAAACACATGCGCAGCAGCGGAATTTTCCGTCGGCCCGCTGGAATTTATAAAGACACTTCGGATGACCCGCACGTTCAGTACCGCGAAGCCTGGGTGAAATTTACTTTACCCGAATACAAACGTCCGTGGCGATTGACGATTCTTGAAAGAAACAATCCATTCTCCAGCGATTTCATTTTCAGTCGCGATACTTCCGTCTTGCACCAGGTTCACCAGGAAGGACATTTCGGATGGAGGAAACATGAATACATTTCAGAAAAAAACTCATGCTCCTTCCTCCTCGCTTCCGAAGTTTCTCCCGAGATCGGCGTGATACAGGTGGAACCTTTGTGCGGGCTGAGCGCCTGGTGTCTGCACACTCCCGATTTTTCACAGGCCGGTGCGCGTGAAGAATCGCGGAAACAATTCGAAATGCTTTCTCCGCGACTGGTGATCTTTCCGGTTGATCATACAGACTCGAAAGCCATGACGCAGGTAACGAAAATGGCTGAACTCATTGATCCGGAAATCCCCATCCTGCTCATCACCACCTCAAAAAGAAAAATCAATTTTGGTTCTTGTTTTTCTTTTTTGCGGATTGATCCGGGAGCGCGTTCACTCCGGGAAATTTTATCGGACGCTTTTAGAATACGGCCGTGTTTCAGTTTGGATCAAAGAACTTCTAAAAAAACCGCTGAAGCGGTTGGATGTGTATTAACTGCCTATTGCCTGGGGCTTAAGCCCCCGGCAATGGATACAACAGATTTTCACAACGGTTTTAACCGTTTCCACACCAGGAATCTTAATTTGATTCCAAATGAAACACTACCCGGAATGGGCTCGCCTGCACGCGCGTGGACGACGCAGCGGCGGGTACAAAGTCCCGCAGAAAAGTGAAGTGGATTCGTGCAGAAAGCAGGGCAAAAAAGAGGTGCGGATCCTTATGGAAACGCACCTCTTTCATTTAATTTCCTCTCAACAATTACAATAGCCCTTCGTCCT
>DATHKF010000339.1:0-2002 GCA_035489505.1 Bacteroidia bacterium
TGAAATCGACCGGCTCCAAAGCGCGAAAAACTTTTCGCAGGTCGATGAGCTCGGAATGCTCGTGCTGAAATACCACAAACACATCCAGGGTTATCCCAGTCACCTGAGTGTGCATTCGAGTGGCGTTATTATTTCCGACGAGCCCATCACCGCGTACACAGCTACGATGATGCCACCCAAAGGATTTCCAACCATACATTTCAGTATGCTTGAGTCGGAAGACATTGGGTTGCACAAGTTCGACATACTGGGGCAACGCGGTCTCGGGAAGATCAAAGATTCTTTGCAGATCATCAAAGACAACACCGGCGATGAATTTGACATTCACGACATCAACCGGTTCAAGCAGGATCCGGACATTAAAAAATATCTGAAAGCCGGTGATGCCATCGGATGCTTCTATGTAGAATCGCCGGCGATGCGGATGCTGCTCACGAAGCTGCGCGCAGAAGATTACCTGCGTTTGGTTGCAGCGAGTTCGATCATTCGTCCGGGTGTGGCGCAAAGCGGAATGATGAACGAATACATTCAACGTTTCCACGATGAAGAACGACGGAATAAAGCGCGTGAAGCACTTCCTGAACTCTACGACATTCTCCACGAAACGTATGGCGTAATGGTGTACCAGGAAGACGTGATCAAAGTGGCGCATTATTTCGCAGACCTTCCGTTATCTGAAGCCGATGTATTGCGAAGAGGAATGTCGTGGAAATTCCGTGAGCGGAACCAGTTCGATCTCGTGAAAAGTAATTTCTTCGAAAACTGTAAGAAGAAAGGACACAAAGAAGAAACGATCCAGGGAATCTGGACACAGATCGAAAGCTTTGCAAACTATGCTTTTTCCAAAGGACATTCTGCGAGTTACGCCGTGGAAAGTTACCAGGCGCTTTTCCTGAAGGTCCACTACCCGCTCGAATACATGGTGGCCACGCTGAACAACGGCGGAGGATTTTATCGCCGCGATGTGTATTTACACGAAGCGAAAAAATACGGCGCCACGATTGAATTGCCGTGCGTCAATAAGAGCAATGCGCTGTGCGCGATTTACGGAAAATCAATTTACATCGGGCTTGGTTTTTTAGCGGGTGTAGAAATGTCGACGGTCACGAACATGGTCAACGAACGAACAGAAAACGGTCCGTTCAAAGACCTCCGAGATTTTTTACGGCGCATTCCTGTTTCGCTGGAGCAATTGCGTCCGCTGATCCGCATCGGTGCATTTCGCTTTACGGGCAAAGGCAAAAAAGAATTGCTGTGGGATGCGCATTTCATGCTGTCGGAAACAAAAAAGAAAGCGCCTACACCAAACTTATTTGAAGTGGATGTGAGGGAGTTTACCATTCCTGAATTGTGGAACCATGAACTGGAAGAAGCGTTTGACGAAATGGAGCTCATTGGATTTCCCGTAAACACATCGCCGTTTGCACTGGTGAAAGAAATTCCGGACCTGCCTATACGCGCGAAAGATCTACCGGTGAATGTGGGACAACAGGTGAGTATGCTTGTGTATCTCATCAACATCAAATACACGCAAACAGGAAAAGGTATAAGCATGAATTTCGGAACATGGTACGATACCGATGGCGCCTGGGTAGATACCGTTCATTTTCCGGATTCGGCAGTGAGCTTTCCTTTCCAGGGCCCGGGATGTTACGTGATCAAAGGAAAAGTGATGAATGAATTCGGGTTTGTGTCGATTGATGTAACGCACATGGAGCGCCTCGCGACACGGAATATGGATGTGGTTACGGTGAGGTTGAAGCCGGGGGTGCAGCCGTTGCCGGAGGAGCGGCAGTTGGAGTAGTCGCTGCGCTCCTTAAAATTTACCACGGCGGCACGGCGACACGGCGATTCGCTACGCTCATTGAAAAATTAACCACAGAGTTGCACAGAGGTAATTTCACAGAGTTTCACTGATCAACACATTGAGCAACACTCAGTGAAACTCTGTGAAAATCACTCAGTGTTCCTCTGTGGTAAAAAATAAAAATGAAGAATAATA
>DATHKF010000340.1:0-4009 GCA_035489505.1 Bacteroidia bacterium
ATCGAGCTTGTAACGAATGAACCAACGGTCGTTGATCGTAAGTCCGATTGTGGCGCGAATGAACGATTCTTTGAGAAGTCCGGAATCAGTAGTTCCGCGCTGACCGGCTTCAAAAGTCAGGCTGATACGCGAAATAGGTTCACCCAAACGTGTACGGTACGGAAGCGGAAATGCCATGCCAAAATTCACAGTCATTTCGGTCAGGCGCTGATTGTTCAGTTCGAGGTACGTTTTATACCAGCGGAATCCGAAACGGTATTGCGTAGCGCCCATGAAATTTCCTCTTCCTGCGAGACGCGGCTGGAACTGGAACCCGGTTGTAAAACGCTGACTGTTTTTCAGGCCAATGGAATTGCCCAGGTAGGTATAGTCTTTCCACATCTGCACGGTATAGTCGGCCTGGAACAACCACTTGTAATCTTTCTTCAGTGCAAAACCAAAACCACCCATCATCGGTAAACTTACACGGCCTACGGTTCCCTGTATGTTTGCCACAGTGTCTTTGATCATTTCAATGGTGCCGATCTGTTTGTACGTCTGTGCAAGGAGATCGTATGAAACGTTAATTTCCATTGGCGCGGCGAAAACAGCACCGAACGTAACGCGTACACCGGGCTGCTTGATAAACAGTTTTGCGGTATCAAGCCCGTTTTTGGTTTTGTAGTAATACTCGTTTCCAAACAGTTTTGTGCGTGTTACAGAAGAATCGGGCAATGAGATATACTGCGGATTCAATGTGCGCGGAAAACGGAAATTGTATTGTATTCCTGCAGTCGCGTAAACGTCTTTGAAGGTGGTGTATTTGGTAATCTTGGTATTGAACGTCTGCATCGAATCTGGAAATACATCGCGGCGGATGTTGATCAATGAACCGAAGAGATACGATACATTCACGCCCACAGAAATGTTCGCCAGGTTACTGCGCAATCTCATTTTTGATTTAATCGCGCTCGTGTCGTTGGCTGCACGCAATGCATCGTAATTGTCCGACAAAAGAAACCGTCTCGGCATCCATCCGAACGGACGAACCGCATTCGATAAAAACACCTGGTTGATACCGCCGGAGCCTTCGTATTTGTATTGAACAGAACCAATGTTCTCAATACTATCGCTCACTCCCACGTTATAACCGACGTTGGTATAAGGAACAAGTCCGACTGCAGCGCCCCAGTATTTCGTCACCGGGAAAGCCATTGCAAAATGGCTCAGCGTGGTGCGGTTGAATGTTCCGTAACCAACGGTGTTTTCAACTTTTACCGTGTTGCTCGAAATCCCGATTTCATAATTCATCAACGGATGCGATGTAAGTGAAGCCGGGTTAACGAGGTTGATGTATTGAGGAACCAATGAGTCATTCCGCAAACCAATTCCGCCGCCACCCATGGCATTGTTGATGAGTGAACCGTTGAATTGGAAATCACCCAGTCCGTAACGGGAATACGGAGAAACGGTAGCCAGCACAGACGGGTTCTGCGCCTGCAAACTCAGCACGCAAAAAAGGATGAATACCGTCGTAAGAAATCGCGATTGTATTTTATTGACCAGGGCGGTTTGCCACATTATAATTCAGTATTGTATTTAAGCCTTCTGCTACTAAGTCAGGGCGTGCAAAGATGCCATTTTTCAAGGCTTCTGCCAAAAAACCTCCATCGCCACCCGAAACAATCACTTTGAGCGCCGGATATTGCGTTTTGCACGCTTCAATCATGCCTTTCGTCTCCTGGATCATTCCGTTCCGCGCGCCACTGCGCATGGATGTTTCGGTAGAATTTCCAATCAGTGGGTATTCACCTTCTGCACTCACCATGGGAAGTTTCCCGGTGAATTCATGCATCGCCCGGAGGCGCATGTGAAGACCCGGAGAAATCGCACCACCGCGGAATGTTCCGCTTGAGTCAATGAGGTTGTATGTAATGCAGGTTCCAGCCACTATGACCAAGACGTTACCTTCGCCCGAAAGTTGCCACCCGCCCAAAGCTGCGGCCAACCGATCGGGCCCGAGCGTTTCGCGGGTTACGTATTCCAGCTTCATCGGCATGGGTGTTGATGCACTCAGAAAAATAATGATCTCGCATCGGGCCAGGAAAGCGGTGAACGCAACATCGAGCCGGACTACGGTGCTCACAATGCATGCATCATACGAAGCCGCTGCAATAAACGGTTCCAGCAAACGCCAGTCGTGACCTTCATACGTTTCGTGCTGCGTGATTTTTGAATCAACGAAAACATAAGCCTTCATGCTGTGATTACCGATGTCGATAACGAGGTTGCCGCGCATGGTTCAAAGGTAGGTATATCCATGCTGCACGAAGGAGGAATGTCTTCCCAATAAAAGTGAATGATTACTTTTATTCTATGGCGAAGAAAAAACCGAAACCGCAACGGCCTGCGGCTAAAAAAACAAAAGCTCAAACAGCAAAAGGGCAGAAAGCAAAGGCGCCAAAATCAAAGGTTCAAAAGACCAGAGCACAAAAAACAAAAACACCGGTTGAAAAGAAAAAGACGAATGGTGAAGAGGGGACGATCCGTTTCGAAGGAATCCTGGAGAAACGTAGCAAAATCGGTGGAGGACATTACGTGCGCGTGCCGGTGGAAGTCACGAAGTTTTTCGGAAGCCCAAAAGGCCGCTTGCGTGTTTTAGGAACCATGAACGGCGTTGCTGTCGACCGCGCGTTGATTCCTGATGGTGAAGGCGGTCACGAAATTATTGTGGGCACTGATGTGCGGAAAAAAACAAAATCGGCAGAAGGACAAAAAGTGGTGATTGAAATTTACCGCAACCCCACGCCTGATGATATTGTAATTCCGGAAGAACTGATCGTGGCGATTGAAATGGAGGAAGTTGCGATCCGTCGTTTTGCAAAAATGACACCGGGCATGAAACGCAACATGGCGTACTGGGTGAACAGCGGAAAATTACCGGAGACGCGGGCGAAACGTGCAGTGGAAATTCTGCGGAGGATCATGAATAATGATATGTTCGGAGGAAGAAGGTTGGAATAGTTGCGGGTTAAAAAAAGTTTCGTGTTCCGGGTACACGCATAAAAAAAACCGCCCCGGGGTTCCGAAACGGTCAATGACTTACACAGGCAACACGTTCATGACAACGGATGCCCGAAGAAAAAAAGACGAAAACTATTCAGTTCCCTTTTTGTTCTGCACTTCCACACGCACGTCCTGCGCCAAAGCTTTGAGATCCTGCATTCCTTTGCGGATACGGGTACCGGCAGCTTTGTTTCCTTTCACAAAAAACTTTTCGAAATCGGGTTCGAGGCTTTTCATCAGCTCGAGAATTGCATTGTATTTTTCCATAGCGGTGAATTTTGTAGTGGGTGCAGTTTAAAAATGTTTGTACAATTTATAAAAAAAACCTGCGAATTCAAGTGAATTTATAATATGTCGGGACCCTAATTTGGGGGTAAATGGCTGGAAATCAATTAAAAACAATCTTTTGAACGGGTAACGAACAGGCCACTTAAAACACTCAGAAACGGCTATTTTGCCCGTTTTCGGACCTGAAAAGTCCCAGCGGGCAACCTTCCGGCTCCTTTTCTGACTTATTACTGACAATTGTTTATTCACTAATTGATGATACATGAAAACGAAATCACTGGTTTTTACAATTGCCGTAATTGTGGTTGCGGCGTTAGTATTTTCATTTGTAGCTGACGAAACTCAGACAAAAACCTGATGCTGCGATATAATCTGTATTGAACAGAGCAAGGGTATTTTTATCAAAACAGCGGATTTAATCGATGGGAAATTGGTCAATCTGCATGCTGTGATAAATCCGGAATACAGGTCAATTCACCATTACGCGATGGAGCGTAAAGAACTGCAAGACACGACTAAATAGGGTGGTCGGAAAATCCGGTTGATCGCGTAACGACAATTCCGGCCAAACGATATAAACTAAAAAAGCCCTCATCTCCGGGGGCTTTTCTTGTGGTTCGGGCCGCGAGTGTTTCTTTTTTGGTTCGATTTTTTCAGTGGAAGAAATTGACCAGCA
>DATHKF010000341.1:0-3954 GCA_035489505.1 Bacteroidia bacterium
CGGTTTCAGAACACTCGACTCGGTAGTGCGTGCTTATTGGGTGTTCGGCCAGAAAAACATCGTAATCGTTTCGCAGGAGTTTCACAACGAACGCGCCATTTATCTCGCCGATCAATTCGGAATCAACGCAGTTGGACTCAATGCCAAAGACGTTCCGGGAAATTCGGGATGGAAAACAATGTTGCGTGAATATCTTGCTCGGGTGAATGCAGTGCTGGATGTGCATCTGCTGGGTACTACGCCGAAGTTTCCGGGGCCACCTGAACCAGTGGGCAGACGCCAGTAGCAGTGGCAGTGCGCAGTAAAAAAAAGTGCGCAGTAGAGACGTATCCTACTGCGCACTGCGTACTTTTTTTACTGCGTACTGCTATTTCGTACTGTTATTTTTCGCGGATCAGGTGCACAAACCCAGTCTGCGTTCCCGGCTCTCCCGCACAATCCACGTAATGCAAAATCCAGTAGTACACGCCGTCAACGGCTTCATCCTTGTTGTACATACCGTCCCATTTGTGAACAGGATCAGTTGAAAGAAAAACCATCACGCCCCAGCGGTCATAAATTTCGAGACGGAAAAGATCGGCTGCAGGATCGCCTACATCGTAAAAATCATTTACACCATCACCGTTCGGAGTGAATACGTTGGGTGGCATGACATCACCGCCAATCGTATAATCCAGTATGATCGTATCGGTGGTGACACAATTTCCGTGTGTCATCTCCACCCAGTACATACCCGAAGTGTTTACCGTTATGGTTTGCGTTGTTGCACCTGTACTCCACTCGTACGTTGAGCCCGGGTTATTTGCAGTGAGATCAACACTCAGTCCCTGGCACACCAGCGCATCACCCGAAGCCGGGTTGAACTGGAATGTCTGAACACTCATCGTGTCGGTTGCGGAACAACTTCCGAGCGTAACCGTTACCCAGTAATTTCCGGTTTGGTTGACGCTTACGGTTTGCGTTGTATCTCCTGTGCTCCACACATACGATGCACCGGAAATTCCCGCATCGAGCGTGACCGTACCCGGTGGACAAAACGAAGTATCCGGTCCAAGGAATGTCGATATCTGACTGAGCACACTGATGGTGATGTATGCCGTGTCGGAAATATTGCAACTCGCCGAATCAATTGCAACGAGCATTACCGTGTACGTTCCGGTTGAATCAAATGTGTGCGATGGCGCAGTAGATGTGTCGAGCGGACTTCCATCACCAAAGTCCCAGATGTATGTGATGCCGGTACTTGTGTTTTGAAAGTTCACAAGGAACGGCGCACAGCCTGATGCGTTTGGATTCGGTACAGCTGTTGCCTGTACACCCATTTGTTCGAAATCGATTTTGAAAACGCAAACATCCCACGATGGTGCACCTACACCGGCATTCCATGCTCCCGGCGTTGTTGGAAATCCGGAACCACCCTGGCAAACGGCGTGATAAATAATTCCGCTCGGGTCAAAACGACTTGTTCCTCCATCCACGTGATTTCCTCCGTAGAACGAACCGAACAGCAATGCCGTTGCACCCGGAGAAAGCGTGGCGAGATAACAGGACCCGATGGCCGAAGTGCCGTAAATCGCGTTGGCTGTTACCGGCCATCCGCTGAACGCACCGAATCCTGCGAGATAAATATTTTTACAGACATCGACCATGAATGCAGAAGGTGCAATCGTGGATGTGGTGGTGCCATCGCCGATAACGGTACACATCATCAGCGTAGTCAATGCCGGATTAAATTTTGCAACCATCATCGCGCTTCCCGGCATGCTGTACACGCCAGGCGTTACAGGCGCTCCACCACGCGCTTCGCCGTAGATGTAAACGTCATCATCGTAATCAATGTCAAGGAAAAATGCTTCGTCCAGTCCGCTTGTTCCGAATAATGTCGAAGCGCCAAGCGCAGTTCCATTCGCGTCGAGCTGAAGCAGGAATCCATCGTACGTTCCGCCCTGGTACGTGGTCTGGTACGTTCCTACGGTAATTGGAAAATCATTCGCAGAACTTCCTGTAGCTCCGCAGACATATACTTGCCCGGTGGAATTGATGCGCACACCAAATGCTCCGTCATTACCTGATCCGCCGAGGTATGTGGCCCACATCAATGAGCCCATGTTCGGGCTGAGCTTCAATACAACTCCATCCTGTGCACCTGCATTGGTGAGATCGTATGCGCCTGCTGTTGCCGGAAAATCGGTTGAGCTTGAAAAACTCGCGACCAACGCATTGCCGCTTGCATCAACAATAATTTCTCCGCGGAACGTATCGCCATAATGCGTGTTGATTGCATTGAAGCCATCGTTGGCCGTTCCACCTATATAAGTCGATCCGATGAGCGCCGAGCCAGTCGAATTCAAATGCGTAACGATGATGTCGTAACCACCATTGTGCGAACCATCGTATGCGCCGCCGGTTGTTGGATAATCAGTTGACATTGCAGAACCATAGATGTATAGTTCGTTGTTGTGCACGAACATACTGTGCGCATATTCATCAGCAGTCCCGCCGATGTATGTGCAATACTGCAACGTAGTTCCGGTAGGATTGTACTGGCTGATTCCCAGGTCAACGCTTCCGGCGAATGTAAGATCGTATGCGCCGGCGGTTGCAGGAAATCCTGCGCCGAAAACGCGACCTGCAGAGTAGATCTGTCCGGCATTATCGTAGGTCGCGGAATGCCCGTACGTCGTTACTGTTCCACCGCTGTAGGTGGATGCGATAACAACCGGGTCGATCACAATGTTGTAACGTGCATCGTATCCGTTTGGAAATACAAAGCGAACTACATTTCCATCGAGAATAAACTCGCACCTGATTTCGGTGCGTACACCTTCAATTTCCTGGTACGCGTACGGAATGGCTTCAGTGATTTCCATGAAGCCTGCATCGAGGATAAGATTACCATCGCGCATGGTGATTGCTTTCAGGCCGCTGTATTGCATGCTGATTGCGGAAGGATCTGTTCCGGCAGCTACAATGAAGTCGTATTTCAATTGTCCGGCAGGACTGGAGAAACGTACGTCAACACCGGGATACAATTCGTGGTATGTAAGATTGCGGTAGTTCGCTACGTTCGGCGCCCATTTTTGCGGATCATTCCCGAGAAAATAGTTTGAGTTGTACGAAGTGCGATCGGCCCCTGTAATTAATGGCGCGGCATTGGCGCCCGGAAAACTCACTTCGTACGCGTAGCATCGTACTTTCTGCTGTTCAATTTTACGTTGCTGTGCAGCAGACTTTGCATGATGCGCTTCTTCGTGAATGCGGTCGAGGTCCTGCTTGCTGTAAAATGCATACATCAGCTTATTCTGTTCGAAGAAAACATGTCCCGAGTGAATATCTGCTTTGTAAAAAACCTGGTTGTTCCACTGTCCCGCATTGGGCGTGAAAACCGTTTGCGCCTGTACGTGGTGGATACAAAATACTGCCATTAAACAGAGCGCCGCGAAGCGAAAGTAGTTGTGTTGTTTCATAAGATGAGAAGCGTTTGCTCCTTGCAAGATAGTTCAAATCTCAGGCTAAACCAACACCCAATCCGTCTGGCGGATAAATCGTAGCCTGGGTCTTCGACCCTTTGCCACAGATTCGCAGATTTCGCAGATTTAAAAAATTAAATGCTTAGATGCTCAATGAAAACGGAATTAAATTTCGCCGCGAATTACACGAATTACGCTAATTGTGGATTAGTGTAATTCGCGGCAAAAACCGTAATCGGATCAGGCAGTTTTCGGCGGCTCTTTCGGGCCTTTGGGCACTTTCCGCTTGCGCATGCGCATGTTGAGCAATTCCACGATGAACGCGAATGCCATCGAACTGTACACGTATGGTTTCGGAACCTCGACGTCGAAACTTTCGAGTACGAGCAGGAAGCCGATCATCAACAGGAACGCGAGCGCAAGCATTTTTACAGTCGGGTGCTTGTCGATGAAGGCGCTGACTTTGCCGGAGAACGCGAGCATG
>DATHKF010000342.1:0-7684 GCA_035489505.1 Bacteroidia bacterium
CAACAAGCTACAAAAAAGGATGGCTGCCGGACTGAAGCAAAGCGAAAAACGCGCTACGGTCTTACGTGTTCAAGCTAAGCGATATTTCGTGACCACGTCGCCCACCATGGAGCCGTAAGTCCCGTCCAACTGGTTTACGAAAGAAAAGGGCTATCCAAACCGTTCAGGAACGGGTGCGCCCGCCACGAGAAGCGCAACAATGGGAATGATCAGAATGATAAACATTCCTCACAGGATGTAATTGAAGTAATTCATTTGGGTATAGTGGGTCAGTTTGATTTTTTATCAACCACATAGAAGACATAGTTTACATAGGTTCCAGGGCGTAAGAATGTTTGAGTTCACATGAGCATCGAACATTGCCTTTGGCAATGCTATGTGTGCTTCATTTTGAACTATGCCTATGTTTTCTATGTCACTGTGGTTAATTATTATTTGAAACTGACCCACTACCTTCATTTGACGTCTGTTATTTCGTCACCACATCACCAACCATTTTTCCGTACTCTCCGTCAATGGCTTCCCACAATTCAATCTTATTTCCTTCCGGATCCATGATGTGCGCGAACTTACCGTATTCGAATTCCTGGATTTCTCCAACCTGTTCGACTCCTTCTTTCTTCAGCAGGGCGAGAAGTTCAACCAGGTTTTCCACGCGGAAATTCACCATGAATTCTTTTTGCGAAGGCAAAAAATAATCGGTGTCATTTTTGAATGTGCTCCAGACCGAATATCCTTTTTCTTCGGGAGCGTCAGATTTTCTCCATTCGAATGTAGTGCCGTAATCATCGGTTTTCAATCCGAGATGATTCGCGTACCATTCGCGTTGCGCCTTGGGGTCGTCGCATTTGAAGAAAATGCCTCCGATTGCTGTTACTCGTTTCATGATGTGCTGATTAATGATTTGCTGTTCTCTTTTGTCAGCCTCGGCTCCGCTCGGTCTGACAAATTGCTTCGATCCAAATTCGTGTTGTGAGACATTACGATTCGTTGTATTTAGAAAACTCCTGTATTGAAACCGTTTGTCAGACCGAGCGGAGCCGAGGAATGACAATGGTGATCATCTGCAAATCAGCACATCAGTATCTCCCGGTCTTCTCGGCAATAAAAACATCCTTGCCTTTCCTTCGCTGCAATTTCATATTGATCAGCAATTCTTCTGCTCCCGCATCAAAACACGTTTGCTGAATATCGTCTACGAGTTTCATCACCTGATCGTACGGACCTTCAACAACCGTTTCAAAAGGGCACACGGTGTATTTCAACCCGGATGCCTGGATCTTCGCGATCGCATCATCGATTACGGCGTATTTATCTTTTGCGGTGACGAGAGGTAAAACCTGGATGGCAAGATTGACTGCGTAGTTCATAGTTAAAAAGTTCATAGTTCACCGTTCAGGCGTTCACGGTTTAATACTTTAGAGTTCTAAGTTAAAACGTTTACGTCTGACGAAGCTCCCCAACTCGGAACTTTTAACTCGGAACTC
This sequence comes from Bacteroidia bacterium, assembly GCA_035489505.1. Lineage (GTDB taxonomy): Bacteria > Bacteroidota > Bacteroidia > Palsa-965 > Palsa-965. The sequence continues at coordinate 1,488 of DATHKF010000342.1, forward strand.
AGTAAAACCGTATCCCCATCAGCAACACATCATCCACCTGGAACATCGATCCTTTCCAGTCTTCAAAAGTCTGAAAGAGAAAATCTTTTTGCTGGACGGAATTCAATCCCTGGATAGAAGCAAGGGTGGTTTTCAACCGGCTGTACTTGATTTTTTTTCCGAATTGTGTTCCGGCATTTCCGCAGAACTGGTCTACGTATCCATCCGTGAACATGTACATGTTGGTGACTTCCTTCAGCGAAATCGTATGCGTGTTAAACGGACGATGCTGCTCGACGTAAATACCAATCGGCTGGCGGTCGCCTTTTATTTCGTGCAGCTCGCCGGCAATGGTTGTGTAGTACAACGAATTATTCGCGCCGGCAAAATGCATCAGTTCGGCTTTTTCATCGATGACAGCGAGGGCAATATCCATTCCGTCGTGGGCCGATGCGCGCTCTTCATTCTGGTGAAGTGCTTTCACTACTTTTTCGCTGAGCATGTTGAGCACAAGATCAGGAGTGGTAATGCCTTTTTCATTGATGATCTCATTGAGCAACGACGTTCCGATCAGCGACATGAATGCACCCGGTACGCCATGTCCCGTGCAATCGGCAACAACAATTACTTTCATGCCGGCTTTTTCCGTCATCCACCAGAAGTCGCCGCTCACAATATCACGCGGTTTGTAGATCAGGAACGATTCCGGAAACAGGTTCTTCATCTCCGTACGCGATGGAAGTACCGCCTGCTGAATCCGCAAGGCATAATTCACGCTGTCGACAATATCGCGGTGCTGTTCTTCCACAATTTTTTTCTTCTCCGCGATTTCACTCTTCTGCGCTTCGAGCAGGATGTTGGTCCGTTTTGTTTTCCGGTCGCTGATCCAGATATAAACTGCAAGGGCCACAACACCGATCAGTCCGAAAACAAGAAACCACGCTTTGGTCCGTTCCTGCTGAAGAGCGGCTTCTCTCAATTCGCCTTCTTTGGAAAGAAGATCGATCTGTTTTTGTTTGCGCTCCGCCTCGAGTGATGTATTGAGACGGTTGATCTCATTCGTGCTCTGCTCGTTGTTGATCGCTTCGTAGATGTCGTGATACTTCTCGTAATTGTCGAGCGCCAGTTCCATTTCTCCACGGGCCCTGTAAATTTTCGAAAGCGAGAGATAGTTGTCCATCTCCATGTCTTTGTACTCGATCTCTTTCGAAAGTTCCAGGCTTTTGTTAACGTAGTACAACGCGCTGTCGAAAATTCCCAAAGTGGTGTACGTTGCGCCAATGTTATTGAGCACAAGCGCAACACCATTTTTATCGCCGATCTTTTCGCGCATAACAAGCGCTTGTTTGTATAGGCCCAAAGCGCGACGGTCCTCGTGCCAGTTCGAGTAGATCATCGCCATGTTGTTGAGACAAATCGCGATCAACCGGTTGCTTTCAATTTCCTGTGAAATGGCGAACGAGCGCTGGTAATAGATCAGCGCGGAGGAATCCTGTTTCATGTCGCCGTATACATTTCCGATGCGCAGCAGGGCGTTGGCAGTTCTGCTTTTGTCTTTCGATTGCTCGTACATGCTCAGGCCCAGCAACTGAAACGTCAATGCCTGCGGAAGGTCTTTCTGATCGTGATAGATCAACCCGATGTTGAGATACGAATTGCCTGCCTCCGCTTTATTGGATTCGTTCAGGTTGCTTTTCAAAGCCTGCTGGTAACTTTCCAGCGCTTTCACGCGGTCGCCTTTTTCGCGGTGAATGAAACCCACTTTGTTGAAACAGGCTGCCACCTGTCCCGAATCGCCCAGCGACCGGTACGTGACAATGATCGCGTGATACATCGTCAAAGCGCTGTCTCCATCGCCCGAATAATACACAGCGTACGCACGCTGGTACTGCACATCTGCAATGCCCTTGGCGCTGTTCATTTTTCGCGCAATCGTTTCTGCCTTGTTGCAGTAGTAGAAAGTGGTATCGAGATTATTATTTGTTTGCTGTGCAGCAATGGCGAGACAAAGACGTAAACGCGTGCTGTCGTGTTTTGCTTTTTGCAGCGATGAGAGCAACGTGTCCTGCGCGGAAAGCGAGTTTGCTGTACAGAACAACAGCAGGAACAACGTGTAAAAACTGAAAAAATAATTTCGCATAACAGGGGATTACCTCGAACGGTAAAGAGGGAATATACGAATTTCCCCGGGCAACCTTTGAGGGAAACCAATGATGGTTTTTGGTCGACGAATCCTTCGGCTTCTCTTTTGTCTTCCCTCGGCTCCGCTCGGTCTGACAAGTGGACGCTATCGGGTTTGTGGTAAGATGACACGAATACTTCTCGCTATCCTGATGTTGTTTATGCCGACTTGTCAGACCGAGCGGAGCCGAGGTAGACAAGACATGATAGCGGCCCTTTGTCAGACTGAGCGGAGCCGAAGTCTGGCGAAGGATGACGAAAAAGCCCTCTCCTGAATAATCAAGAGAGGGCCGGGTAAGTTTCAAAACACTTAAAGACTAACTACCGCACGCTTCGCATCCTTCCGGATCGTCGAGCGAGCAGCTGATCTGCGACATGCCTGTCTCCACAGAAACCAGTTCTGTTTCGGCTACTACTTCGCCTGGATTAACCAGCAATGCTGCCTGGTCAACAGTAAATTTGATCGCATCAGCCGCAGCTTGAGTACGCAGGTAATACATACCTGTTTTCAATCCTTTCTCCCATGCGTAGAAATGCATCGAAGTCAGTTTTCCGAAGTTCGGGCTTGGTACAAACAAATTCAGTGACTGCGACTGGCAAATGAAAGCGCCACGGTCGGCAGCCATATCAATCAACGCGCGCTGCGGAATTTCCCAGACAGTACGGTACAGATCCTTTACATTCTGTGGGATCTCGGCAATATCCTGTACAGAACCATTGGCATTGATGATCTTGTTCTTCAGGTTGTCGTTCCACAATCCAAGTTTCACGAGGTCTTTCAGGAGGTGCTTGTTCACCACAACGAATTCACCGGACAATACGCGGCGCGTGTAAATGTTCGACGTGTATGGTTCGAAACATTCGTTGTTGCCGAGGATCTGTGAAGTGGATGCAGTTGGCATCGGAGCCAGCAGGAGTGAATTGCGTACTCCGTATTTTTTAATTTCCTCGCGGAGAATATCCCACTCCCAACGCGGGCTTGGCGATATGCCCCACATGTTGAACTGGAAAATTCCTTTGGAGATTGGCGAGCCTTCGTACGATTCGTATGCCCCGTTTTCCTTTGCAAGATCTTTGGAAGCCGTCATCGAAGCGTAGTAAATCGTTTCGTGAATCTCCGAATTCAATGCGCGTGCTTCATCGCAATCGAACGGAAGGCGAAGAAGGATGAACGCATCGGCAAGTCCCTGGATACCGAGACCGATCGGGCGGTGACGCATGTTGGAGCGACGCGCTTCCGGAACCGGGTAATAATTTCCGTCAATGATTTTATTGAGGTTCTTCGTTACCACGTAAGTAACATCGAACAAACGCTGGTGATCGAATTTTCCGTCGATAACAAAACGCGGAAGTGCAAGTGATGCGAGGTTACACACCGCGATCTCGTCGGAAGATGTGTACTCCATGATCTCCGTACAGAGATTCGACGACTTGATTGTTCCAAGGTTCTGCTGGTTGCTCTTGCTGTTTGCAGCGTCTTTGTAGAGCATGTATGGATTGCCGGTTTCAATCTGCGATTCCATGATCGCAAACCAAAGGTCCTGCGCAGCAATTGTTTTGCGCATTTTACCTTCCGACTCGTAGCGTGTGTAAAGCGTTTCAAACTCTTCGCCCCAGCAATCAGAAAGTCCCGGGCATTCGTTCGGACACATGAGCGACCATGTGCCGTTTTCTTTCACGCGCTTCATGAACAGATCAGGAATCCAGAGTGCAGTGAACAAATCACGCGCACGCATTTCTTCTTTCCCGTTGTTCTTACGAAGCTCGAGGAATTCGAAAATATCGGCATGCCACGGCTCGAGGTAAACAGCAAATGAACCTTTGCGTTTTCCGCCGCCCTGGTCAACGTAACGTGCAGTGTCGTTGTATACGCGCAACATCGGGATGATGCCGTTGGATGTTCCGTTGGTGCCTTTGATGTATGAACCGGTTGCACGCACGTTGTGAATGCTTAAGCCGATTCCGCCCGCGCTTTGAGAGATCTTCGCGCAGTTTTTCAGTGTGTCGTAAATTCCATCGATGCTGTCTTCCTTCACGGTAAGCAGGAAGCACGATGACATCTGCGGTTTCGGTGTTCCCGAGTTGAACAACGTTGGCGTAGCGTGTGTGAACCAGCGCTCACTCATCAGGTTGTACGTTTCGATTGCTGATTGCACGTCTTCTTTGTGAATGCCAACAGATACACGCATGAGCATGTGCTGCGGACGTTCAGAAACTTTCCCATAAAGTTTCAGCAGGTAGGAGCGTTCCAGCGTTTTGAATCCAAAATAATCGTAACCGAAATCGCGGTCATAAATGATCGACGAGTCAAGAAGCTGTGCGTTCTTCTGCACGATCTCGTACACGTCTTCAGCAAGCAACGATGCTTTCTGACCGGTTTTCGGATCAATGTATTTATAGAGGTTCTCCATGGTTTTGGAGAACGACTTCTCAGTGTTTTTGTGAAGGTTCGAAACGGCAATGCGCGATGCGAGCAGGGCGTAATCCGGGTGTTTCACCGTCATCGATGCTGCGGTTTCTGCAGCAAGATTGTCGAGTTCGCTCGTGGTAACTCCGGGGTAGATCCCCTGGATTACTTTCATCGCTACTTCTACCGGTTGAACGTGGATTGGATCCAGCGCATAGCACAGCTTTTGAATACGGGCAGTGATCTTGTCAAACTTGATTGACTCTTTGCTTCCGTCTCGCTTGATTACATACATACAGCGTGCGTTTTAGGGTGGGTTTGGGAGTAATTATATTTTTTAATCGTAGGGGATTCTGGTTTTTTAAAAGTCTTCGTCCAAAGAGAAAATGTTCTGGCTCCGGTCTGATGTAACACCGGCTTTCTGGTATTCAGCAACGCGTTTCTCGAAGAAGTTTGTTTTGCCTTGCAGGGAAATCATTTCCATGAAGTCAAACGGATTTGTTGCGTTGTACACTTTGTTGCATCCGAGTGCAAGCAGCAAACGGTCGGCAACAAACTCAATGTACTGGCACATGAGATCCGAATTCATGCCAATGAGTTTCACCGGGATGGCTTCCGTCACAAACTCTTTTTCGATTTCTACGGCATCTGTAATAATTGCAGTGCAGGCTTCAACCGAAAGTTTGTTGTTGAGGTGATGCGCGTAAAGCAGGCAGGCGAAATCGCAATGCAAACCTTCGTCGCGGGAAATCAATTCGTTCGAGAAAGAAAGTCCCGGCATCAACCCGCGTTTCTTCAGCCAGAAGATGGAGCAGAATGAACCGGAGAAGAAAATCCCTTCAACGGCTGCGAATGCAATCAGCTGCTCGGCGAAAGAACCGTTGTTGATCCAGCGCATCGCCCAGTCTGCTTTTTTCTTCACTGCAGGCACATGGTCAACCGCGTGAAAGAGCTGATCTTTCTCTGTAGGATCTTTGATGTAGGTATCGATCAGCAGCGAATAGGTTTCACTGTGAATATTCTCAATCATGATCTGGTAGCCGTAGAAGCAACGTGCTTCCGGGTACTGTACATCATTGATAAAATTAACGGCAAGGTTTTCATTGACAATCCCATCGGATGCGGCAAAGAACGCGAGTACGTGCTTGATGAAATGACGTTCGTCATCGCTCAGCTTGTTTGCCCAATCCTGGAGGTCAGCCGAAAGGTCGATTTCCTCGGCCGTCCAGAAGCTGGCTTCAGCTTTCTTGTACATTTCCCAGATGTCGCGGTGCTTGATAGGGAACAAAACAAAGCGGTCTTTGTTTTCGACGAGGATGGGTTCGTTGGATTCGCTCATGGTTGGACTCCTCTTCCGGGGGTTATTTATTGATAAAACGTTGAATGTTAGACTATTCTGGCGAAAAAAGCAGGCCGGTAGCCTGCTGTAATCTTTTAAGGTGTTCGTGGTGAATCACTTAACTATGCGTGATCATGCACATTGACCTGAGACAAATTTTTACAAAATGCGGATGAGAGTCAAGTCCATTCCATTAACATTCCGACCTAGTTATTCACACAGAGAGCGCGAAGCCCATGTTTATAACGTCTAATAACTACCCACTTTTTCAGCATTAGCAACGCCTCCAGC
>DATHKF010000343.1:0-2133 GCA_035489505.1 Bacteroidia bacterium
AGGAGATTTGTTCGTGAAATGATATCACGCAGTGATATCTTCCAATCGCCGTGACGCGCAAGTAGCGCACAAATAATGGGCGCCGTGACGCCGTGTCGCCGTGGTAAAATTTAATCACACTTACTCCCGTCGGAAATATATCAGTGAGACAGTGGGGAATCAACCGACTCTTGTGTAGCAATCGTTCCCCAACAATCTCCTCCTTCGCAACGGAAAACGCCCGATCATTCCGAAATATCAACATTCCCAATTCCCCGATTTCCTGCACAACTCTGCTCACCATTCACACCGAATGGGCGACAACCTGCAATTCTTCGCTGTCTTATCACCAGTCTTCTATTTTACTTGGATTTAAAATTGAATACCCGTTATCAAAAGCACAACTATGTGTTGTATACACTAAAACCTGCTGCGATGAAAAAATTACAACTTGCTTCGCTCCTGCTGTTCACCACCATTTGCATGAACAGCACTGCACAGGAATCTGTGACCTCCGGCTCCGAATCATTCGGACGAACATTGAATGTGGGTGTTGGCATTGGCTATTACGGCTATGTGGCGCATCCTTTTCCTGTGATACATGCTAATTATGAATTCGGCGTTGGAAGAAATTTCACGCTCGCTCCTTTCATCACGGTATTTACGTACCGGAATTATTATTACTGGGGAGATCCGAATTATCCGTTTCGCAACTATTACTACCGCAGAACAATCATTCCGGTTGGCGTGAAAGGATCCTACTATTTTGACGAATTGCTTGGCGCAGGATCCGACTGGGATTTTTATCTCGGCGCTTCACTCGGTTTTGTTTTCCGGAAAACAGTTTGGGAAACCGGTTATTACGGAGAAACCACCGTGGTTACCGGACCGAATCCGTTTTTCATTGATGGACATGTCGGGGCCGAATATCATTTCAACGCTCGCACCGGATTGTTCCTTGATCTTTCCAGGATGTCAACTATCGGACTCGCATTTCACATGTAAACGTTATGGCTAAGAAGAGAAAGCGAATTGATCCGACAGATGTGAAGAGGCCATCCTATTCTTCCGATTCTGATTTCACGAGCCCCGACATCGACAATGATCCAACGACGGTCGATGATGAAAATGATAAGACCGTAAAGAACAAGCCGCGGGGGAAATCAAAACTCGAAATCGATCCGGATTCAACTTTGCCGGATACCGACGCCGATAAGACAAAGAAGGAAACCGAAAAAGACCTGAGGAGAAAGAAAAAGTAAGAGTAAAAAAGCAGGCAAGTAGGCACTCCGGGCAACGGAGTTTGATTCTTCGAACGAATACACCAACTAACAACTAAAAATACCACACCATTCACCACATACCAAAAAACCAAATCTTATGAAAGCCTTCACTATAATCACTACAATTGCATCACTGGCGTATCTCGCCGGCAACGCACAGGAAAGTAACCTGGTCATGAACGGATCGTTCGAAAGTACCGACGGAAAAGTTTCCGGTCGTGCACAAGCCGGTCGCGCCGACAGTATTTCCAGTTCCAACAATACCACTGTCGACCTCTACAGCAAAGACGGGTGCGGAAAAGATTACGACGTTCCAAACAACTACATGGGACAGCAGGAAAGCAAGACGGCGAACGTTACATGACGCTCGGATGCTTTGACGACTACATGGTTACACAGAAAATCATTCCGGCGCAAACCAACGATTCACGCAAAGCATACTACTTCATCGATGATGTTGGCGTTTCTCCAAACATCATCAGCGATGACGATATCACCATGATCCTTGCCGGTTCATGTTACCAGTTGAAGAACCTGAATTTCGAAACCGACAAAGCAGTTATTCTTTCCGACTCGTACAGCGAGCTTGATGCACTGGCTGATTTCCTGAATACGTATCCATACATCGTGGTGTATATCGACGGGCATACCGACAATACAGGAACCGACCAGCACAACGACAAGCTTTCACAGGAACGTGCAGCTGCGGTAAAAACGTACCTGATTGCAGAAGGTGTTGCAGAAAACCGCATGAAAGCACGTGCGTATGGAGAAAGTCAACCGATCGATCAGGAAAACGAAAACAGTCTGACCAACCGTCGTGTGGAAATTACGATCTGCGGTGATCCGATTAAGGAATCTGAAAGTCTGA
>DATHKF010000344.1:0-2124 GCA_035489505.1 Bacteroidia bacterium
CACGCGCAAAACAACTGCGCGATAAGGCAAAAGCAATCCGCGTACGTGCGGGATACGATGAACCGTTGCGTGACGAAGGAACCGAGTAGTGAGTATATTCAGCAGCACATATAAAAATCTTTCCGACGAGGAGCTTATGGCCCGTGTCACACGCGGCGATAAGCGCGCGTTCGATGCAATTTATATGCGCTATTCTCCCGCCCTGCAACGGTACTTTCATCGCATGCTGTGGCACGACCGGGAAAAGGCGGAAGATTTTGTGCAGGATTTTTTCATGAAAATTATCCGTCAACCGGAATCGTTCGATCTGAAACGCAAATTTTCCACCTGGATGTATAGCGTGGCGCACAACATGTGCAAGAACGAATACCGTAAAATGGAGTTGCGGAAACCGGTGGAGTTTGAAAGTGTATCGCACATTGCTACGGGTGAAGACGGGGCAGATTTCGGGAAACGCATTGACCGGAAAGCGTTCCTGAACAGCCTGGGCGAGGAACTGGAAAAGCTGGATGAGAATCACCGCACCGTTTTTGTTTTGCGCTTTGAAGAAAATCTCTCCATCCGGGAAATTGCCGACGTGATGGATGTATCAGACGGAACAGTAAAGTCAAGAATATTTTATACGCTCAAAAAACTCTCAGGTAAACTGAGTGTTTATGCGCCACAGGAAAAGAAAGGAATCCAATGAAAGATGACTTTGAAAATGTAAACGTTGACGTGGAGCAATTGCTTCGGTCAAAATCGTGGTCCCAGCTCAACGAAGCTGAACGGAGCGCGCTGAAGGACCTGGTTGACGGTGAAGAAGAGTATGAACGCATGCAAAGCATGGTTCACCGCTTGCGTGCGGTTTCAGGTGTGCATGATTCGGAGATACCATCTGGTCATGTCCGCGAAAACCTGCTCGTGGCATTTGATCATGAGCAACGCCGTCGCCGTGGATTGTGGCTGACGGGTATTGGCTTTTGGTTTCGCGATCGGTTACGTTTCGATATTCCTGCGGTGCGTTTCGCAGTAGCCGGTGTGGTGGTGCTGATTGGAATTGTAACCGTTGTGAAATTGATGAACGGTGAAAACGCTGTGCAGCCCATGGCGAAACAGGACCAGCAAACAATCCCTTCAGATCAGAATGGAAATGATCCGCAATTGAATCCGGCCCCGGTGCATGTGGATTCCGGTGTAGTTGAATCGCCGGTGGTCAATAAAACTCCGCAGGTGAATGACGCGCAACAGGGTATTCAAGTGACACCACCAGCGCCCGCTCCAAACATTCCTGCTCCGTTTGTTCCGGTAGATACAACCACGCAGCGTTTAGCGATTAATCAACCCGTGGATACAGGGGCGTTGGTTATGCCGCTGGTAACAGCTACGCAATCGTTTGCTGTGTGTTGCGGTGCAACGAACGTCGTGGTCGCTCCAACCGCTTTGGGAGCGAGTAATTACGCCTGGACTGCTCCGGTAACCAATGGCACCGTGCTGGCACCTTCATCGTACAACATTACCATTGTTGGCTTGCCACCAAGGAGCCGTTCATTGGAGCAGGATGCGGATGTGGTGAATGTTTTTTTTGCGCTGAAATAATTCACCGCAGACGCGGAGTATCAGTCATTGCGAGCGGAGCGAAGCAATCCCGTCTTCGAAGAGGGGACTGCTTCGTTCCGCTTCTCTCGCAGTGACCTACGCTCCGCGCCTCTGCGCCTCCGCGGTAAATTTTTACCCACCAGCATCAAGGCATTTTCCCAAACACCTCCCAATACTTCTCGGCATTCATCTCCGACCAATGAATCATCAGGTAACGGTATTGAATCGTCTGGAACTGGCAGAATAAAGTCAGCACGACTACCAATGAAATTACCGCGACGCGCAACGGTATTTTCTTTATTCCGTCAATGAGAAAATAAAGAAGTAACGCAATCACCGGAAGAAATTCGATGATCACGCGCGTTCCGAAACTTCCACCGTAGTACCACATCCACCAGCAGGAGAGCACGTATACAATTCCAAAGAAAAACACTCCGGCCATAATCGTACGCTTCCGGTCTTTTTTCCACAGCGGGATCAATCCGAATAAAGCCACAAACGTGATGGGCAAATACACAAACAATCCTTTTTTGTAACTGAACAAAA
>DATHKF010000345.1:0-2459 GCA_035489505.1 Bacteroidia bacterium
GATTGGTGTTTTTGTGAAGTACGATCCGGGGAAATAATTTCACCGCGGAGGCGCAGAGGCGCGGAGCGCCAAACTTTTAAGCAAGCAATGGTCGCGGAGAAGAAACTCTGCGACCATTGCCGACTCAAAAACATCAAAACGCTCCGCGTCTCCGCGCCTCTGCGGTGATTTTTAAAATACCGAGGCGTCTATTTTTTCACGAGGTCAATCAAAAAATGATCCGCCTTCTTCGCCATCGCCGGTAAATTCCCCAGCGTGTTCTCCAAAACATTCAACGTGCTCAACAGGAACGGCCTCTTCGAAAAATAATTTTCCGTGTACGAAGGTGGGATCGTCCACCCGATTGCTTTTTGTGCTTTCACCTGGAAAACATTCGCCAGTAAACCGGCAAATTGTTCAGGACTGTAATAATGCGTGACGAACGTTTCACCTTCAATCACAGTTGAAACTCCGCCTGCCTGTTTCCTGCGGTTGGTTTTTTCCGGCATTCGTTTGCGGCGGAAGTACCAGCGCTCCATCACGCAATCGTCGCTCATCACAACGGCAATGAATCTTCCGCCCGGACGCAACAGCAATGACGCATGTTCTCCGAGCAGCTTGAGTTCATTTTCGCTGATGCAATTAAGTCCACCGAAATTGGAAAAAATAAAATCGAATGATGCAGGCGCAAACCGGTTGACGATCTCTGAAAATCCGCAGACCTGGAATGCAGCGCTTACGTTGGAATTTTCAAATTTGGATTTCGCCCTTTCCACCATCTCGGGTGAAAGATCGGTAGCGGTTACGCGAAATCCTTTTGCAGCGAGCCACTTCGCATCTTCACCTGTGCCGCAGTTCAATTCGAGCACACGCGGAAATTCCTGAGATGAAATGTGTTTCGCGAGGTAACCCCACACCCGGTTCCGTTGCAGGCGACCAATGGCAGAATTCGTAAATGTTTCGTCGTAAGTTTCCGCCGCACGATCAAAAGCCTTCTCAGTTCCCTGCATATTCCGGTTGATTGTTCTCAATGTTTAGTCACAATTTGGTAGTGTCTCAGTTTGAGCATTCAATATTTTGACACGGCGACACGGCGCATTTTTACGGCATTTCTTATTCTAAGCCCATGCGCTCACGGCGAGATAACGGTAACGCGCAGTGAGCGCCCGGGTTTAGATCGGGTTTCGTGCTTCTTTTAGCGCCGTGTCGCCGTGTAAAAAAGCAAAGCGAGACACTACCCACAATTTGATCTGTGTCGCCGTGGTTCGTTTTAATTTCGTCTCAGCCTGCATGTTCCAGTTTGTTTAACTTTTTCTTCTCCATCCACACCGTGGGATAATAATAAGCGAGAGAAGAAACCCTGCGGATATCTTTTTGTTTGAAGCGATGCGGTTTGGAGAATAATTTTTTCAGGCTTTCAACACCTTGCTTCTTGCGGTAATGTTTGTGTACAAAACGATGCAGTTGTTTGTAGTACTCCGCGGAATACGTATTCTCAAACATCAGGTGGAGATCATCGGAGTCGGTCCAGTTTTGTTTCTGCGCGAGCTCGGCTTTGACGTTTTCATAAAAGACCGTGCCGGGAAGCGGATACGAAACTGAAATGCCGATGTCATCGGGCATGCATTCATTCAGGAGTTCAATTGTTTTCCGAATATCCTCGCTGTTTTCTCCGGGATAACCAAACTGCAGAAAGAAAGCCGTTTTCACTCCGTGCTTTTTCAGCAACGTGTTCGACGTGCGAATCTGCGCAATGGTTGTTCCTTTGTCCATTGCATCAAGGATTTTCTGCGAACCGCTTTCGGCGCCCATCCACACGTAATCGCAACCGGAACGGGCGAGTGCAGCAATGTAATTTTCCTGCACAAGCAAATCGGCGCGCGACTGGATTTTGTATCTCAGTTTGAATTTTTTCTGCTCAACGCGGTTGGCAAATTCAACCACCCAGTCGGGTTTCAATCCGAAAATATCGTCGCAGAACCAGATGTAATCGTAGTTGTATTTTTCTTTCAGGAAAATCAATTCATCCACCACGTGATCCACGGAGCGCGAATTGTACCGGTTGCCGTAAATGGGTTTGGCGCACCAGTTGCATTTGAACGGACATCCGCGCGTGGTGGCCACGTTGAGCGTGAAGTACCCGTTCTTTTCGATCCAGATGCTGCGGTAACGATCCATCTCCACGAGGTCCCATGCGGCCATAGGAAGCGTGTCGAGTTCTTTCATCACGTTTCGCCTGGACGTTTCGCTCGTCGTAGCGTTTTCGCGCCAGGCAATGCCATGAACAATTGCAGGTGACCACGCGTTGTCGCGAAGCTGGTTGACCAATTCGAGCAAAGCCATTTCCGCTTCCCCTTTGATCACTACATCAGCGCCGTGATCAAGATATTTTTCAAAATGATCTGTTGAATCGCTGCTGTTCACAATCACCTTGCATCCATGTTCTTTGGCAAGCTTCTGCATGCGGAAAGCAGCTTCGC
>DATHKF010000346.1:0-2201 GCA_035489505.1 Bacteroidia bacterium
AGGGATTCTCCACCTTGAAAACCGGGTGCTCCTTGATTATCGCATCAAGTTTGGCCTGCACAGTATCTTTTCGGCGAGTGATCGCTGCAACCATCTCCTCTTTTCTTTTCGCCTTGCGTTCAGGATTCAGGTCCAGGAAAAATTCCGGTTTCAGGAAAGGAAGCGTTGCGGTATTTTTTTCTCCCTGCCATTGCAGTTTTTGGCGGTCGTCACTTCCGTCGAATGACAAAGCACTGTCTTTATTGAAATCTACAGAGCCGCCGAGGTAGTCCGGATACCACTCCTCATCCGGCAGATCATCTTCTGTCTGAACCAGCTTCGTTCCTGCAGGATCAAATTCATAATGTACTCCCTGCAGATCGGTCAGGATGATCTTATTTTTATCCGGATCGAATCCGTAATAATCACTGATCACACTCCAGAGTGGACGCGAAAAGCTGAATCCCTTGAGCGCCGCAATGTCAGTTTCCTTCTGAATGATCTCCAACGTCTTTGGGTTCCGGCAATGCAACCCGATTTCAGGATCAATGCTGTACATCCACAACTGATCATTCAGCACGGCAAGAACTTCTGCTGTTGCGTCCATTTGTCCGCCCAGTTCTACGCGACCAACGATTGCTCCCGTTGCAAAATCGTACGAAGTTAACCGGCATTCGTTGTACCCGGAAATGGAAGTCATTCCTCCCCCACTCTTCTTCGAGTTCGCCTGGAAGATCAACTCCTGCGTGATGATCAATGTGCCTTCTTTGCCGGAGTAAATAAACGAGTCGGAGAGATCGTCGGCACGGTCGTTCATGACGTCCTTGTGAAAACAGCTGCTCAGTGTCAGCACCAGTGTCAGTGTCAGCGCCAGTATCGGTATCGGTGTTAGTTTAGAAAATGTGTTTTTCATGGGACGTTTTTCGTGGGCGTTTTTTCTGAGGACTAATATACATGATCTGCAACGTTAACTCCGTTACACTGACTGATACTGATGCTGGCACTGACACTTTTTCATTCCTTCTCCTTCGAGTCGATCCATATCGTCACCGGTCCGTCATTCAAAAGCTCCACTTTCATATCTGCACCAAACTCTCCGGTACCGATTGATTTTCCCAGATCGATTTCGAGCTGCTTCACAAATGCTTCGTACAACGGAATGGCGACCGGTGGTTTCGCCGCTTTAATGTACGACGGCCGGTTACCTTTTTTCGTGGATGCATGAAGCGTAAACTGGCTCACGGCAATAATTTCTCCACCGCAATCTTTCACAGAAACGTTCATCACACCTTCCGCGTCATTGAACACACGAAGGTTTACGATCTTCTGCGAAAGCCATTGAATGTCTTCGGATGTGTCTGCATCTTCAATGCCAACTAATATGAGCAGACCTTTTCCGATCGAAGCGCGGAGGCTTTCATCAACTTTAACGGAAGCATGTGTTACACGTTGGATTAAAACTCTCATGGCGCGCGTTTTTTCATTCAACCCGCCCCCCGCCACGGTTTTTAATCTTTCAAGGTCTTCAAGACCTTGAAGGTCTGGTGAAGGGCGATAAGAACAAAGTATTTCAATCGTTAACTAAAAAATTTAGTTTTCCGAATCTATTTTGCATCCCTCAATCATACTCTTTATCTAATTCCTCTCCATTGAGAATCTGCAGATAACACTCATACCTCGTCAGCGCAATCCGGCTATGCTCCACCGCATCTTTCACGGCACAACCCGGTTCCTGGTCGTGAAGACAACCGTTGTATTTACACGCGCCGAATAAATTTCTCATTTCCGGAAAGAAGTGCGAAAGTTCATTCTTCTCGATGTGAATGATCCCGAACTCCTTGATGCCCGGCGTATCAATGATCCAGCCCCCACCGGAAAGCGCGTGCATTTCCGCAAAGGTGGTTGTATGCATGCCCTTGCTGTGCACGCGTGATATAATTCCCGTTTTTAATTGCAGTGAAGATTCGAGCGCGTTCAGCAATGTACTTTTCCCAACGCCGGAATGGCCCGTCATCAGGTTGACTTTGCCGTTCATTTCAGAGCGGATCATGTTCACGTCATTTGCATCGTCGGAACTGATCAGCCAGCACGAATAGCCCAGGCCACGGTAGAGATTCATGAGCGCTTCCACGTATTCCTTTTCCTCATCGTCAAGAAGATCTTTTTTATTGAAGATGACGCAGGCGGGAATCGAATACGCTTCTGCCGTAACCAGGAAACGG
>DATHKF010000347.1:0-2607 GCA_035489505.1 Bacteroidia bacterium
TCATCGGCGGAGGCGTTTTTGCCCACTTCCAGGATATCGTAATAATCTCTCTTAGCCATAATATTTTTCTTGTCACCTCGGCTCCGCTCGGTTTGACAAGCAGTTTCATCCGAAGATGATTGTCAGACTGAGCGGAGCCGAAGTCTGACGTTAACTCCCTACTACAACTTTTGCGAATCGTATCACTTTCCCGTTCAACGTATACCCCTTCTCCACTTCATCAACCACTTTCCCTTTCATATCAGGAGTCGGTGCTGGAATTTCAGTAATCGCTTCGTGAAGATCTGTATTGAATGGTTCTCCAATAGAATTGATTGCCACCAGGCCTTTTTGCTGCAATGTATTTTTGAGCATCTGAGCGATCAGCGTGATTCCCTCGTTCACCGCTTTTACATCCGTTGCGGTTTCGTTGGTCCTGATCGCGCGCTCGAAATTGTCAACGGCCGGGAGGAGGCTTTTAATAATTTCTTCTCCGGCGGTATTGAGCAATTCCACGCGTTCTTTCGCGGTGCGTCTCCGGAAATTATCGAACTCCGAATACAGTCTCAGGTATTTATCGTTCAGCTGGGTTACCTGTTCTTCGAGTTCAGCAATGCGTTTTTCCGAGTCGTTCACCGGCACCTCAGGCAATTCGTGCTGCTCAGATTCCTGCGCAGTGTTCTCTTCGGCCGCAGGGGTATTTTTAGTCTCTTCGCTCATAGTTGACAGCTTGTCAGATTATCTTGATTTTTTGGGTTGAAAAACGACATTTCCACAGGTTTGTGACCCTGAGGAAAAGGTTCAAAATTCACGCCAGCAAAGATAACCACGTCAAAGTGTCAGGAAGCAAAAAGGACCATCTTTCGACAGTCCTTTCAGTGATTTATTCTTCGATTTCGGCGGGATCCTGCCGTTTCATCGGCCCAAAGTCCTTTACGGCCTCTTTTTCCTTCTTCTTTCGCTCTTTTTTCTTCTTCTCTTTAACTTTCTCAGGTCCCTTTTTCTTCTCTTTGATTTTCTTAGGATCTTTTTCAAGCTGCAAATCAAGCGCTACGCCCACCTGTTCGCCCCGAAGATTTTTGGCAAGGATCACACCGTTGGCATCAATCAGGTAATTGGCCGGAATGGAATAAACCTGGTATGCCTGCGCCGCTGCGTTGTTCCAGAACATAAGATCGCTCACATGATATGGCCAGGTGAGTGAGTCTTTCTTAATGGCGGCTTGCCAGGATGCTTTATCGCGGTCGAGTGAAACGGAATAAACCGTGAAGCCGTTGCCATTGACAAATATTTCTTCTTTGTATTTTTTGTAGGCTTTCACCACGGCAGGATTTTCCTTCCGGCAGGGGCCGCACCACGATGCCCAGAAATCGATCAGCACCATCTTCCCTCTCAGGGAGGACAGCAGGATAACCGAATCGTTCGGGCTTTTCAGTGAAATTTCAGGGGCGATATTTCCAACATTAAGTCCAATGACATTTCCGCTTTGGGCGAATGCAGTCAATGGCAGCAGGAACAACAGGAATAATGACTTTTTCATAAGACTAAAATTAGTGAAAGCGGCTCAAAGTTAAACGTTAAAAGTTCACAGTTTAAAAGGTTCAGAGTTCGCGGCAACCCGAAACCATTTAACTCTGAACCCGGAACTGTTAAACTTTGAACAGCTTAACTGATTCTAACAATTTCCGCACCAAGATTTCGCAGGCGCGTATCAATGTTCTGGTACCCGCGATCGATCTGCTCAATATTGTGAATGGTGCTCTTGCCCTTGGCAGAAAGCGCAGCAATGAGGAGGGAAACACCGGCGCGGATATCCGGGGAAACCATCGTTACGCCACGCAGGTCATGATGCCGGCCGAGACCGATCACCGTAGCGCGGTGCGGATCGCAAAGAATGATTTGCGCGCCCATGTCGATGAGTTTATCCACGAAGAAGAGACGGCTTTCAAACATTTTCTGGTGAATGAGTACGCTTCCTTTGGCTTGCGTAGCAACCACGAGAACAATGCTCAGGAGATCGGGTGTAAAGCCGGGCCACGGTGCATCTGAAATCGTGAGAATGGAACCATCGATGAACGTATCGATTTCGTACAGGTCCTGCTGCGGAATAAAAATATCTTCCCCGCGCTTCTCGAGTTTTATTCCGAGACGTTTGAACACTTCCGGAATTACACCGAGATGTTCGAAGCCCGCCCCTTTGATGGTGATTTCCGATTGTGTCATGGCTGCCAGGCCAATGAAACTTCCAACTTCGATCATATCCGGCAGCATGGTATGTTCCGTTCCACCCAGGTAATCGACACCTTCGATCGTGAGCAGGTTCGAGCCGATACCGGAAATTTTTGCGCCCATCCGGTTGAGCATTTTGCACAACTGCTGGAGATACGGTTCGCAGGCCGCATTGTAAATGGTAGTTGTTCCCTGCGCCATGGAAGCGGCCATTACAATATTGGCAGTTCCGGTTACGGATGCTTCGTCGAGCAGCATGTATGCGCCCTGCAAACGCTTGGCTTCAACTTTATAAAATTCATTGACGGAATCATACACGAATTTCGCGCCGAGTTTTTCGAAACCGATGAAGTGTGTATCGAGCCTTCTTCTCCCGATTTTATCACCGCCGGGTTTCGG
>DATHKF010000348.1:0-9889 GCA_035489505.1 Bacteroidia bacterium
TCGGGCGACCGTAAATCGTACCAGATGGATCCGCGCAACGGGAACGAAACCATTCGCGAAGCACTGCATGATGAAGACGAAGGCGCAGATATTCTCATGGTGAAACCTGCCCTGGCCTATCTCGATATTATCCATCGCGTGAAAGAAGCTTCACTGCTTCCGCTGGCGTGTTACAACGTTTCCGGCGAATACAGCATGGTGAAATGCGCAGCGGCACAAGGGCTGATCGACGAGCAACGCATTGTGATGGAAAACATGACGGCGTTTGCGCGTGCGGGATGCGATATCATTATCACATATCACGCGCGGGATATTGTGGAGAAGGGTTGGCTGTAAACAATTCAGCAGGAAATTGTCAATGAAAATCGCTGAAGCGGTTGTTGGATTCTGTGTCCCGCCAAACGGTTTCAACCGTTTATATCATCTTCCGCAAATGCGCGACTACGCCATCAACCATACCGTGTAAGTCATTTCTTGTGACTCCGCACCCGGAAGAAAATATTCCTGGTAGGTGGACAGCGCGAAGAAAATGGCGAAGTGCCCGGGCTTTGCCTTCTGACCGGTTTTGATGCATTGCTGCCACGTAAGTCCATTGTATTCATGTTGCACAAGCGCGTAACGTCTTTCCAGGTCTGCATAAAAACCCTTCGCTACATTGTACGGCAACCAGTGTGGAAATGCATTTACACCGAGTGCCTGTCCAAGAAATAATCGTTTCGCCGCATCACCCTTCTTTGGTTTTCCCAGGAAGAATTGAAAAAAGACCGACAGCGCCAGGAAGATGGCTCCCGGAATAATCAATGAACCCAACTCGCGACGAAGCACAAGTCCCAGCAACAACATGGTGGCGCCCAAAGCCCAGGAGATAATTCTTCCGTATCCCAATGCAACACTTTCGGTATGAAAATCCATACTGAATCCGCGCTTCTCATTTCCGCCGTCCTGCACCACGAACATGGTTTCCAGTGGGAACAACGGAAGTCCGATCATAAAAAACTTTGTGGTGATGCCCTGCCCGTTAACCGTTTGGACGTCGCCGAAAAATGAAGTGCCTACAACCATTTGTGTTGGAATGTTAAGTGTCTAAAATAAATAAAGGGAATGAAAGCGCGCAGTTTATTCCGGATAAAAGATGGTTGTAGTATCTTGTTGCATGGAGCCATCCGAAGATCAACCTGAAATACATCCCGAACTGACTTATCCGTACCGTCGTTTTTCCAACGATATGTTCGCGTCGCAGCTGATTCAATTGCTGGAGCAGCATGAAATTCCGTTCGATATTGTCAGCGAGCCCGAAGGCGTCGGGTCTGTTTTTCTTGGGTCCGCTGCTGTGCCCGGTATCATTGTGATGGTTCATCCCGGAGATGCACACGCCATTCAACAACTCGAAATGCAGGAAACTCCTGCTGTGCATGCCGGAAAAATTCCGGATGAAAACGAAGAACCGGTATCACCTACCTGGCTGATCCTGGGATATTGTTTTGCACTTGCCGGCGCGCCGATAGCCATCATCGCAGGCATACACCTTTTCTCCGCGCGGAGAAGAAAACGCGACCTGACTTCGCGTTACGCATACGATGCGCGGGCACGCCAGCACGGACGATTGATTTTCTGGTTCGCCCTGAGCATTTTCGTTTTCGGCCTCGCGAATCTGATGACCGGAGCCAAAATGACTTTCCTGGATTCCATGTCGTTTATTCTCTGGCAATTCAACAACATGCGTCTGTAGCTGCAATAAAACAACCGGTCATCCGACTAATAGAGTGACGACGCGCGAACGCACCATGAGCAAATTTGTTTTCAATCCCGACTTACCTTTTCTCCGCAAAGATTTTCCCGGTAATCCCACCGAGCAAGGACGCTTTGTGAATGAGGACAAAATTTTCGGTGCCGGATTCGACAAAGTATTGCGCTGGTTGTTTTCAAAAAATCCGCAACGTGCCGAGAAGAAGAAGGATGCATTTCATCTTGATGTAAAATCAGATCAATCGATCTTTACTCCCGGCCCCGATGCGTTTGTATGGCTCGGCCATGCCGCATTTCTTTTCAGGATCAACAACAAACTCATTCTTACCGATCCTTGTCTGTATAGTTTGCCGGGAGTGCCCCGTCAATTTCCTTCTCCGTTCGCGCCGCAGGAATTGAAGAACCTCGACTACATCCTGCTCACGCATTCGCACCGCGATCATTTCGATACGAAAAGCATGCGGCAGATCCTGGAAGTAAATCCGGACGTGACGATTTACTGTCCGATGAACATGGCCCCGCTTGTGCGTAAGGTTGGCGGACGCAACATCACCGAAGCCGGCTGGTACCAGGAATTTCCTGCGGATGAAACAGGAATCCGTTTCGCGTTTCTTCCTTCGAAACACTGGAACCGACGGTTCGTGAACGACACCAATCGTGAACTGTGGGGTGCGTTCTGGATCGGGACTGAAACGCAATCGATTTACTTTGCCGGCGATACTGCGTATCATTCACACTTCACGGATGCGAAAAATGTGTTGCCGAAAATCAAACATGCGTTCATGCCCATCGGTGCATACAAACCGGAGTTCATGATGAAACATTCGCACACATCACCCATAGAAGCGATACAGGGATTCAACGATCTTGATGCGGACTTTTTTATTCCGATGCATTACGGCACATTTGATCTTTCCGATGAACCGCTGAGTGAACCGATGGAACTGGTAAAGAAAAACCTGGAGGTGGAAAAACAGGTTGCAGCACAGGTTATTCCCGGTCAGATCTACTTGTTGTAAAAGCGTAATCCGCCATGTTCTTCCTTCCATCGGATAAAGCCTTCCACTCGTCCGATAAATAACACCACGCAATTCGTTTTCCCAGCGAAAAATTCCAATTTACTGATCGACCGGCCGGCGGTTCCACTGGTCAAACGCCAGATACAGTTCGTCGAACTTTGCCTGCCACGGCGGGGAATGGATACATCTTTGCATCCTCTTAGTATACGAACAACCCTCGAATGAACTCCACATTTCAGATTACACGCGCGTCGAAGTGCGTGGTTAAAATCGAATACACCGACGATTGCCATGTAACTACCGCGCTGGCCAGGCAAATTACCTGCCAGCTTCGTGAGCAATTCGGTGATGAAAAATTTGGTATTGTACACGTTGCCGGAAAACTCACTGCAGTGGATGATGGAATCCGTGAATATCTTGGCTCGGCGTCGCGCAAGCATGCAAAAGTTGCAGAAGCCTTTGTGATCCGGAATCTCAACCAGCGGATACTCGCCAATTTTTACCTGCGCGTTTCACGGCCGGGATGTCCTTCCGAAGTTTTCAATACGGAAGACGAAGCGGTGAAATGGCTGCAGATGTACTGTAAAAACTGAGTCAGCGTCGGTATCAGTGTCAGTCCGCCCGATGACGATGACGGCGTTATCGACGCATGAGATTCTCCCAAATAAAAATCAGTGTCAACGCCCCCACTGATACTGACACTGGCACCGACACAGACCTCTGAAAGTAGTACTTTTGCCCCGCATGAGCAGTGATCCCCGGCATCTTTCCATTTCATCCTTTACGTACGATCTTCCACCTGAAAAGATTGCGCAGCATCCTTTGCCGGAACGCGATACTTCCAAACTGCTCGTCTATCGTGATGGAAAAATAAGCGATTCAGTTTTTCGTGCTGTTGCCAATCATATTCCACCCGGATCGCTCTTGATTTTTAACACCACACGCGTAGTGCGTGCCCGGTTACAGATGCATCGCGCAACCGGCGGCGCCGTGGAAATATTCTGCACCGACGCCGCAGACCCTTCGAAAGATTTTGTGCGGGTGCTTGCACAAACCGGAGAAGCTGAAGTAACCGCTTTCGTTGGAAATGCGAGACGCTGGAAAGACGACGAAGAACTCGTGCTGGAACTCGAATCATTTACGCTCCGCGCAAAAAAAACAGCTGCGGTTAACGATCAGTTCAAAATCCATTTGTCGTGGAATGCACCCGCCCTGACTTTTGCCGAAGTACTGGAAACGATTGGAAAAATTCCGTTGCCTCCATACATGCACCGCGAAGAAGAACCGGAAGACGATGAACGCTACCAGACCATTTTTGCAGAAGCCAACGGGTCTGTTGCTGCGCCAACCGCAGGACTGCATTTCACTCCAACCGTGCTCGAATCGCTGAAAGAAAAAAATATTACTCCGGCCAACGTCACGCTTCACGTTGGCGCAGGTACATTCAAGCCCGTGCAAGCTTCAGAGATGGGCGGTCACGACATGCACCGCGAACAGGTCATCGTCAGTAAAAAAATCATTGAGCAACTCCAGGCTTTTCACCAGGCAGGCGTCACCGCAGTAGGAACAACTTCACTCCGCACCCTGGAAAGTCTATACTGGTTCGGACGACAACTGATCCTGCAACCGGGGCAATTCAGGAATTCGCTGTTCGTTGGGCAGTGGGAGCCGTATGAAAGCGGGCCGGAAGTCCCGGCGCCGGTTGCGCTGCAAGCTATCGCCGACTGGATGCGGGAATACAATCATTCCGAAATACGGGGCTACACCCAAATACTCATTGCTCCGGGTTACCGGTTCCGGATCGTCAATGCACTCATTACCAATTTTCACCAGCCACAAAGCACGCTCCTCCTGCTCGTTGCGGCCTTTGCGGGTGAAGATTTCCGCCGGATTTATGATCACGCGCTGCAGAATGATTATCGTTTCCTCAGTTATGGCGACAGCAGTTTGCTCTTTAGAAATGATTAATTTGGCGCGATGAATTTCGGGACGAAACTTGCTGTTTATTCGGTAGCTGTAACTGTAGCGATTGGACTTATTATCCTTATCGTAAATCCGTTCAGCAAAAGTTTCAGCACAGAGAATTTTCATCCGTTCGAGAACTTCAAAAATTCCGACAGCACATTCGTGGTTGATCTTTCAGATTGCATCAACACCGGCATTGTCATTCCAACGGTGAAACAGCTTCCTGGCGGAAAATTTGTTTTTTCATTCCGCGTGAAGAACAATAAAATCGGCAGCCGCAAACTGGCTTACAAGATCTATTACCAGAATGAAACATACAAGCAGGTTGAGTTTGAAGATGCGAACGGCTTTCGGTACGAGCACGAAGGATGCGAAGACAATTTTTACGGAAGCTGGGAAAATACAGACATTGAATTCAAAGAAATTCCGGAACTGGGCTGGTTCGATTCTGAAATAATCACAGACTCCTTCCGCATCCTGGGCAATCCACGCAACGAAACAAAATATTTCGGACAGGATAATCGCAAAAGTCTTGACGCGGATGACATCACCGGGATGATCAATGCCATCAGAAGTGATCCGGCATGGTATGGTTCCATCGAAGGAAAAGCAAAGGCCAATAACATTACCGTTAGCGAGCAGCTATACCGCGACGCGCTTTTCAGCATCAACGAGCAACAGCAGCAGGGCGATGTGAACAACCGCTGGAAAAGAAATCCGCGGATGGGCAGTTACCGTTTCATGCTGGTGGTGATGCTCACCGATGCCGTGCCTGCACTGCCTCATTCAGTCCGCAATATTTCGCAAGTAGAAAGTGATGGGCGTCCGATCAACCCGTTTTACTATTTTCTTCACGGACCAGGCAAGACCGATGAAAACTGCGAGGTACTTGTTGCTGCTGAAGAACTGAAAGTAGCCGCCGTAATGAGCCCGGGCGCGGGAGTGTACCAGAATCCGTTTGACTTTACAGATAACGTAGTAGACACGTCTGCCTATTGCAAAACCTGCGGAACAAACAACGACCTTTTCAAACGTGCGCAGTTCTCGCAGTTTTTTCACCACGTAGACCGGAACATTATTCTGCCCACCATTCCTATGACTGCCGATATTGGCGGAACAGACTATTCGCAGGAAATGTATGAAGCCAACGCGAAGAAATTTTCGGATGAACAACGCGTGAAAGATATTTTCCAGGTGTCGCGTCGTCCTTGCGAAACGGTCATTGCAGATCCGATAACCAATTCCATCACGATGTTCAATCCCGGTAACGACAGTTTGCCTTACAGGAAAGAACATGTTGGAATTAAATCGCGGATCGGAACAACGTATGGGAAATACCGCGTCTGCGTTCAGTTCCCGGAAATGTTGAGCCGCGAGAATGTCTGGAACGGAATTGTAAACGCGGTGTGGCTCATTTACCAGGACAATGCTGCGTGGAATGCGCGCGGCGCGTGCAAGGGTGGTTACATTCCCAAAGATGACAACCGCGGAAAATTTGCCGATCGGAAAAATGTCCAGAATTATTCCGAGATCGATTTCGAGATTGTGAAGTCTTCGCACAACTGGCCAGCGGCATCGTATGCGAACAGTCCTGTTCCGCCCGAAGAGAAGGCCGCCGACAACCGCGACATCATTGTATCGTGCACCAACTGGGACCTTGCCTGCATGGCGCCGGAAAAACACGTGAAAGGTGTGATGCCGTATGCGATTGACAAATACAAATTTGATCTTCATCGCTGGGACAGCTGGTACCAGGCGATAACGATCAAGACGCCTGTCAGCCACGATGAAATATTCAAACGCCAGCAGTACTGGTACGAAATCGAATGGACTCCCGATCACATTGCGTGGAGAGTGGGTCCTGATAGATACCAGATGCATCTTGTGGGATACATGGACAAGAGCGTAACTGCTATTCCGGACAACCAGATGGTGGTTGTTGTTACCCAGGAATTCCACGATTCAGAATGGTGGAAGCCGGCTCCGTTCAACCAGCGGAATATTCCTTACCCGAAAAATCCGGTGATGGGGAAAGTGATTGCGGTGGAGATAGAATAGTTTCGGTTGAAAAAGTTTCGGGTTGCGCGTTTGTCACACCTCGGCGAGCTCATCCAGCGAAAACCCATTTTTTACCACGAAGACCCGGCGAAATCGCTACGCGATTTGTGTTACTGAATAGAACACAAATTTGGCGGATCAAGCGGATCACCGCAGATTTAATCTGCTGCGCGATTGGTGTTGCTTAATGGTACACGGAATGCACCGAATACACAGAATTTCACGGAAACATTACAACAAAAATCTGTGCGACTCTGTACGTTCCGCTGACTCCGCGTACCAGTTTTATTTCAAATCGCGCAGTGATTGGTCCCGTTCGCTGTGCCGCGCGGGCAGCAATTGAGTAATGCGCCATGTCGCCGCGCCACCGTGGTAAAAAGATTAAACCAGTCAGGATTTAACATCCTGTTAAAGCGAGTTAACGTCTGTTAAACAACGAACCCGAAACAGGGAACACGGAACCTATTTCGTCTACCTTTTCTCCGGCAATACATTTTCATGTTTACACGGAAAAAGATCAGCAAGCAATTTATGATCACTATTCCTCAACCTTGTTCAGAGGATTGGGGCAAGATGCATGCAGTCGATAGCCAGCACCGGAATTGCGATTCGTGCCAGACAACGGTCACTGACTTTTCCCAAATGAGCGATGATGAACTCGTGCTCTACCTTAAGCATGGTGGGAAACCCAAATGCGGACGGTTTTTACCCACGCAGCTTAACCGGAAATTTACTCCGTTGCCTGAGCGTGAAGTGCATGCGAAATGGTGGCGCGCGATGTTGTTGATCCCGCTTTCGTTGTTTGGTAAACAGGTTGCCGCACAACAGCAGGATAGTCTGTCGCTGCAAAACGATACCACACTCACTGATGCAATTGTTGGTGATTCAATTTCAACGCCGGCGGATTCACTCATCGCTGACATTCCCGGTGATTCATTGACTGATGCAGTTGTCATCGACACGCTGGGAGAACCCGAACCCAGGATGCCGCAACCCGCCGAAGTAACGACCTACACGGTCACCGTAGTTTCTTACAGTGGTTGCATGGCTTACATAGAAGATCAGCCACCCCTGAACGCATTCGTACTTCAACTGCTGACTCCTTTCCGCAAAAAAGACAGTTCCATCGCTTCGATCCAAACTACGAATCCAAACAGCATCAGCACGCATGATCCCAATGAAAAACCGGAACCACCTGCGGCGCCATTGATCCCGGAAACTCCGTGGTACCAGGCGATACTTCCATCGATCACACGCATCAAACGGAATGGATAAACTGCGCTATTGTTTTTTACTTGCCGGTTTCGTGTTTGTCTGCGGCGCATACGCACATCAGGATCCGGTGCGCATATACCGTAAACCTGTTGCGGAAATTCCGCAAAGTGATTACAGCCTGGATGTTGTTTCCATTGCGCACACGCACATGTGGTGCCTGCCATCCCAGGAAGTGAACAATTACTGGAATCCTTTTGACCGGGGACCTGTTCCACTTGTGAAAATCACCATCTTCGATCCTCCGTGGCAGAAGGACAGCACCGGAATTTATTTTGAGGATGTTCACCCGAACAACCTTTCCGCGAATAACCCGAATGAAAAACCGCAACCTCCCGATCCTCCGTTGCTTCCGGAAGAGCCGTGGTACAATGCCGTTTTACCGTCGATCCTGAGTGTAAAACGAAAAGCGTAAGTAACCGTAGGAATCGTTGGGTAGTGTCTCAGTTTGAGTATTTGATATTTTACACGGCGACACGGCGCTAAAACAAGCACAAAACCCGTTCTAAGCCCAAGCGCTCACGGCGAGATTTCCGCTAAGCCGAAATCTCGCCGTGAGCGCCCGGGCTTAGAATAAGAAATACCGTAAAAATCCGCCGTGTCGCCGTGTAAAAAGCAAAGTGAGACACTACCAATCGTTGAGCAGCACGGCAATGTTATGTACTTTAGCCTGACGTGCAAATGAAAACCCCTGCTATCCGTTTTCGCTTCCTGGTGGTCACCCTTTTGTTTTCCGCGTTGCTTCACGCGCAAACAAACCCGGCCGACCTGTATCGCGATTCCATACGCGCAACGAATTCTCCGTTGCAACTCATGCGACTCTATGCTTCGCTGGGAGAATCACTCTATTTGTCCGATCCCGATTCCGCACTTTATTTTTTCAATGCCGGCGATTCGGTTGCACAACTGGTTCCTGCAGCAGAACGGAATGCATCGTATTATTCGCGTTATGCTCCCTTGCTCAACAACATTGCGTTCATCGCACAGAAACGCGGGAACATTCTGCTGGCCGTACACCTGTACGAACGCTGCCTGGAGGCACATCGTGCAAGTGGCGACACTTCGCTTATAGGCAGCGTGTATCTCAATCTCGGAAAACTGTATAGCGAAACAGGAGAAAAGGATCTCGGGCTGCTCTATTACGGACTTGCCAAAAAAGCGATACCGGCAACTGAAGAAGTGGGACAGGCCTATTGCCAGGATGGTATCGGTAAAATATTTTTTCTGCAAGGCAATTACGAATCCGCATTGAACTGCTATTATTCCGCACTTAATCTTTTTCGTCGGGCTGAACACTCCGTTGGCGAAACCCGCACGCAGGTAAGTATCGGTCAATTGTATTTCACACAGAAACTGCTCGACGCGTCGCGCGATTGTTTCCGCCAGTCATTGGCGCTGGCGATCAACGACAGCAATCTGCAGGCACAAGCGGAGTCGTACTTTTACCTCGGAGAAATTGCATTGCGCTATCACCAGGACGACAGCGCGCTGTACTTCGGGGAAAAAGCACTCGCATTGAGTAACGCCTCAGGTTTTCCAAAGAACATCCGCGATGCTGCTTCGTTGCTTTACCGGATATATAAATCGAAGGGCAACACATCCGATGCGCTCCGGATGCACGAACTGTTTTCAACGATGAACGATAGTCTGAATAACGTGGAGAAAAGCAACGCCGTTATTCGTGAAAAACTAAGCGCCGATTTTGAAAACAGGTCAGTGCAACTCAAGGCCGAGGAAGAAAAGAAAACAGCCGTTGCCACTGAAGCCGCGAGGTTGCAGAAAACTATTAACTATTTCGGCGCCGCGGCGTTGTTGCTCACCGTTATTTT
>DATHKF010000349.1:0-9351 GCA_035489505.1 Bacteroidia bacterium
TCACCGGTGAGCTTGTCGAGCATTTCGTGTGTCTTTACAAAATTCTCAGTACGATGCCCGGCTGATATTTTGGTGTACTCTGCGAAGTAATTCAGCTTATTGATTTTCATTACAGTAGGTTTAATCTGGTTCACTCAGGACATTACCCAATTATTGGCAATGCCTTTTAGGTCTTTCACTCGTTACTTAATTCCATTTGCAACATTTCCAATTCCAGTTCCTGAATAAGTAGCAATGCTTCAGCTTCTGCAACCAGGTCGTCGTTACTCATTACGGGTTGAACCTCCTCGGACAACATTTCCAGTTTAGGGAAATTGTTTATCAATAATGCTTCCGGAAAATAGTCTTTGATATACTTAAACTCAGTGCGACTAACAGTTACATTGGTTCCAATGTCCCTTTCTAAAATCTTCAACACCGACTCCAGGTCTCGCTGTTTGAATACTGTTACCATCGTGGTACTTACCTTATTGAAGTTGTGGTCATCAACAATTGCCAGTAGTGAGTGGTTCTTATAGATTTCACCACCGGACGATGCTGCAGCCGGAACGATGAGTTTGAAGTCTCCTTTGTGTCGGAAAATCGAAATGTTTTTTCCGATAACCATTTCGTGTCCCTCACCAAGTGATTTGATAATGGGCAGGGCTTTGGATGCCGGAACAGTAATATTCCCTTCAGCTCCCTGCGCTTCTTCGTCCCAACTTTCAGGCATGAATATTCCCTTCTTCTCAGTCCCGGTATCGGTTGTGTAATTGATTAACCGGCCATTAAGGAATTTTCCAAGTCCTTGTAAGATATTACCAGTAACGATGTAGCGTGTCTCGCGGTTCTTCATCCGGGAAGCAATCGCGGATTGCCAATAATCGGACAGTTCGCTTAGTTCAAGTTCTTTCAACCCCGAACTCTCGCCCTGAATGGAAGATATGTCCACACGGTTCGATGCTGGCAACGCTAAATATCTCAACCCGCTGGCAATCGCAAATCTCAGTTTGATGTTACTGAGCGCAAAGGGATTCTTCTTTCGCATATCAATAACAAATCCTAAAAAGACCGCAGGATACTGTTCATTCCGTTCACCCTCATCATCCAAACGGTGAACATAGTTCACATTGCGTCCCACGTAAAAGAATCCGAAAATCCGTTTCAGGTAACTACTCAGATCCGCGTGTTTGTTGAATATCTTCTCGATTTTTTCTTCACGTACCTGTATGTGTTTTTTTTGCTCTTCTTCAAGTTGACGTTTGTATTCCTGTTCGCCATCAAGGTCAAGAACCTTTTTCAACCATTTTTCTTCTGGAAGATTCTGAAGAATTTCATCGTATTGCTGTTCAACAGCGGCAATCTCTGAAAGGTGGCGTGTGTCGGCATCCTGGTACTGTTTCAAAAGATGGGCTTGTAGTTCTTTAGACGTTTGGCCTGATAGTGCTTCTGTGATCGCATTGTTGAGTTCTTCATAGCGCATCGGTTTTCGCAGAACGTCAACCTCAACTTCTTCCAACATGCTGTCCGTACCGAAAGTGCTTGCACCTCCTTTGCCCATGATCACCGATTCTGCGTTTAGTGTTTTCGCCTTGAGTTCCAGCTTTTCCAGTTCCAGATCGTATTCACCCGTCTGCTTGAGGTATTCTATGTACTCATTGTAGCGCGTGGTCATTTCATTATAAAACTCGCGCTGCATCTTCGTAGAAAGAACCGCGACACGGCCAGAGACTTTCAATGCTGGTTCCTGAACGGAATAGGTTTCAGATTCAAGAGGCTCGTCAAGAAGCATATTCACATCGGGATTGTCTTCCAGATATTCGTTAACAAGATGATCTCCATACTTGTTCAGAAAATCCGGAACGTCCAGAATCTTTTTGCTCTGCTTCTGATTGGACGTGGTATTTGCATCGAGTGATTTGAGTTTGCTTTGTAGCATCATCATTAGCCTCTGTTCGGCGGGAATGGCTGAGGTCACATAATCGTAAATCGGTTTGAAAATTTGCCCGGTACGGTTAATGCGCCCTCGCTTCTGTACTTCGGTGGAAATATCCAATTCAGCCTGGAGAACCAACATCACGCGTTGCTTTACTTCAGAGGCAGGAACTTTGGAAGTGGGAACCGCATGTGCGGAGGCTCCCGTGCTGCCAGCCTGGTTAATCATCAAGACATCAATCTCGTTGTTGTTGAATTTTCGGAACGCCTCGTTGGTGACCATACGCTTACGGAGCTTTATTTTACCGAGTAATTGTCTCCCGCCAAAACGACCCCGTTTCTTCATCAGGTTCTGAATATTGACCGGGAATTTATTCTTTGATTTATCCAACTCCCCTAAACCGCTTACGCCTTCATCAACGAATAATTCCAGTTCATATTTACGTCCGGTGACCTCAGCAACGGAATAACCTGCTTTGCGGATCTTCTCTACGATCACATCAATGGGAGAAATGGTTATCCCGGTCGAAATCGTTTCGATTTTGTTCACGATGCGCTGGTATGCGAGTTGTGCGTTCGCTCCCAGGCTTTCAATTGAAATCACTTCCTTGCTCTGATTGCCGTCAATGTCTACAACGGAGTAGCGATTAATCCCTTCCAATCCCCGGCGCAGTACTTCCGAAAAGTCGGCGTTGATAATATCACCTTCATTTGCTGAACCACCGTCTACGCTTTCAATCGTTTCAATGAAGCTGCCCATTGTATTTGAAAAGGCGATCACCGGTTTCTTGCCTTCTTTCAATCTCATTATGGCGCGATCAGCCACCGACTCCGCTTTGATCGCGAAGAGCATTTGGCCAATGACCTGAAAAACTTTAGAGAAGTATGGCAGGTTGTCCGCACCAGCACGTTGAGTTCCCTCACGTACTTGTGCCTGCTTCTGACTTTTAGCCAGTTGCTCATCCAGTTTATCAATCTCCGTGGTGATATGGTTTTTTTGGAAGTCGATAATGTCACGAATGATCTCCGTAATGCTGTCTGAAATGGCGAGATGTTTTTCTTCCAGTTCGTCCAGGCTGATATAATTTACCTCGACTCCCTCTGAAGATCTTTCACGGCGAAGCATTTGGCCTTCCTTGACCAACTCGGAGGCAATAACTTCTTGCAGTGCTACACCACCTTTCCTGATCGCGAGTACCAGCTCATCTTTATTCATGTTGCTTTCACGCAATACCGTCTTCATCGCGTAAAGTGGCATGTTATCGGGTCGCTTGGCAAAAGTTGCAGACAGGAACAGAACACCTTGGGCAACCGAAACAACTAACTGTATGAACTGACCTGTGTTTCCACTACCGCTTGCATTGTGCGCTTCGTCAAGTACAAGCAGGTTGTTTTCCGCCAGACGCATCAGGAACTCACGTTTCTTCGGTTTGTTGGGACTATTGAACTGGGTGTAAGTTGCCATTACAAAATCGTACACGGATGGCAATTCGCTGCTGGCGAAAATAGCGTCCTGTTCTTTGGGATCGAGGGCCGAATACACCTTGTCACCGTATTCGTCCAGCACATTACTTTTCGCATCTCTTGCGTTGATGATGAATGGAACCAGGTGCGGACTCCCAATAGCTTTTAGATCCCGATATAAGTCAGTAAACAGGTTAGGCTTTTCGGTGAGGAACACAGGCTTCATTCCTCGCTTGGTGCCGTAGCGAATCATGGCTGCTGCAATGCGTCCTTTCCCAATCCCGGTTTGATCCCCGATAATCATTCCCTGTCCCTTGCCGTCATCCAGCTTACGCGCTTCGACGTTGTATATAGCCAGAGCAACTGCATCAATCTGCTCGGCGGCGAGGGCTTTGCACAATTCAATTTTTGAAGGATAGCCTAAGCGGTTGCGTACAAATTCGTCAATGTCTCCACCCACGGCTTCTTTCACTTTTGCAAGTGCTTCGTGAGTTTCAAAACTCATCGAGTCGGGTACAACTGTATCAAGGACGAAACAACCGTCTGACGTAGGCATATAGGGTGCGCCGAGTCCGTTTAATTGGAACCATTCGATCCACGGACGTACTGAATCTACCGTTAGGACCAGCGGAGGACTTTGATCTAAAAACGAATTGACAATGTTTTGAGCAAAGCGTTGTGCTTGTTTCCGGTTGTAAAACTTTCCATAAGCCGCGTACTTGCTAGGAGGGTCTTGCTGCGAGAATTGCATGAGATACAATTCCTCTTTGCCAATTCCTTTGAGACTATTACCGTTTATTTCATCCTGCAAAAGTCGCGCGAGTTCATCGGCCTGTCTTTCGATATCTTCATCACTGTTTTTCATGGTGGGTTCGCTTGAAATTGGACTCAGAAGCAAATCAGGATATTCCTGCTTTACTCTAAATTCGATGTGATACCCTTCCTGGGCGTGTTGCTGGATCAACTCCTGGTGTTCTGCCTTATATTTTTCTAATCGTTTGCTCCAATCTCCACCACGAGGTGGAGCCAGGCTGTCGATTTGTCGACGGAGTTCTGAATATTCAGATACTGTCATTTCATAGGTCTTCATCGACCGCTGATGTGCGGATGCCAACCTTTTGTAAAGCACATCAAAGTCACTTAGCGGTTTCTCGCGTTCAGCATCGAAAAGCAGAGCATGTCCTTCCGGATGTTTTTTCCGTCCATCAATCAAAATCAATCTCACGTCAAAGGCTGTTCCTTGCCGGGAATACAGTTTCTTACCATTGACGTTAACCACATCAACCACATTGTAGTGGTGGTAGAGGTAATTCAGAAAAATTCGGTTTGCGCCTTTGCGTATTCGGCCTTGTGCATCGTATGTGGCATGGCCGCCGACGATCACTGCAGCACGGCCATGATCGGCCATACAGTTAAGCGCATTAATGACCATCATGTGTTCAAGCGTCTTGATTCCGAAGGTTCCGAAATTGACCGCCTCATCTAATCTGCCGAACGGAGGGTTCGTAAGAATGCTTTCAAACTTTTTTTCAAATCCGACAAAGGGTTCTCCGGCGTCCTGGGAGAGTACATCACGATAGCCCTGTGATTCAAGATTGGCCTTTCGCACTGCGTCAATTTCGTTGACGGTTGTGTATTGAGGTCTTGCCGCAATAGTCAACAATCCGTTTCCGGCGCACGGTTCGAAAACTGACACTGATGAATATGCCCCGGCGAAAATTCCGGCCAAATAGGAAATAGGTGCAGGTGTACTATACTGTTGAAGTAACATGCTTTGGCTTGTGCGGTGCGAAAGGTTGACTTGACCTTCATATAACCTTACGATTTCCTTAAACTTGGTATAAATAGAAAAATGCTCGTGGTGCGCAATCGCTCTGGCGTTTCTGGTTATTGCCAGTTCAGTAAGTTCCTTAACCGTGTTTTTATTAGTAATCCCCAATTCGAACGCTCGCTTCTCATAGTAGGTTTTGTTTCGAATCGCACGAGCGTTCAAATCCAGGTCGACCAGTTCGACAAACTTTTCATAGTTATTTGGAAGCGGATGAATCACTGGTTTCGCTTGTTATGTTCAATTGCAAACTGTCTGCCCGGTGTTGGTAGTACAACATCTTCTCAACGCATTGCTCGCACTCGGGACTCCGGTAACCGTCGAACAGCACCATGTTTGCTACGAACAGGATGCTGCCGACGAAACTTATTACCGTTATCCAAAAAGAGATATTTGCCCGGATCTGACTCATAAAATATCCGGGTCTTTCACTTTAATGCGGCAATGTGTTTTTTCTGGTTTTGTAAAAACAAAAACCGCATGTGTTCCGCAATATCCCATAAGGAGTGCTTCATAGAAACTTAACTCCGGGAAATAGGTGTAGATCATAGGAACACCGAGCGAGAGCACAAAAAGGGACCAGATTGCCGGAATCAGGTTTTCATACATCCAACGCTGCCAGGTGAACTTTTTGACGCGCTGAACCCGGATACACAGGAACAAAAGAATTCCAAGGAAGGCTACCATCCAGTGCAGCAACCCAACTGATTCGATTAACGATAGAATAGTCATTGTTTTAGGTTTTATGTCAGGCAACCTGCCTGACGTGTTTGTTTTCACTTTCGTAAAGCAGGAAACCGGCGATTGAAAGGATTGCTACTGCGCCTGCCACAGCGGAAACGATGAGGATTTTCCGTTCTTCGTTTGCTATGCGAAGACTTGGATAGGTAAAAGCATAAAGAGCGTTTAGCCGGTTTAACCAACCTTTGATGTAAACAGGTTTGTTCAGCGAGATGTAGAACTGTTGCATGTGCTGAAGCAATTGCTGATGTATTCGCTTTTCACCAATCGCGGTTCGTGCATGCTCCTGGAACAGGTCGCGGATCTTCTTCGCATTCTCAATACTGTATTCCGAAGTCGTTGCACGGAGGTTTGTCCCGTAATTGGCGTTAAAGAACTTAGCCAGCTGTTTGTATGCCCCACCTAAACCTGAACCCCAGGCTAATGAAACAATAACATCCGCGATTGCCTGGGAGCGATATTCATCCAACAGGAACTTATCCCAAAAACTGAGCTTGTAAATTTTCCCCCAGATGTAATCGGGCATCGCAATAAAATTTTCACAGCTTGCTTCATATCCTAATCGGGCGTATGCTTCGAACGTTGCGTAAATAATTCCTTTGTTTGTATGCCACCCAGTTTGGCCCATGTACACGCAGGGAGCAGGGTGAGACGCAGGTCCAATGTCGCGTGGGTCATTTGACAAACCGCCTTCCCACTTCTTTATAAACTCCACCTGGTTCCTATGATCAGCCATTGTTCGCTCAACTTAAATTCAGACAAGTACTATTGCATTCGT
Source organism: Bacteroidia bacterium (assembly GCA_035489505.1). Lineage (GTDB taxonomy): Bacteria > Bacteroidota > Bacteroidia > Palsa-965 > Palsa-965. The sequence continues at coordinate 6,726 of DATHKF010000349.1, forward strand.
GCGCACGTATAAGGCGCGACCGTCAAACGTGCGGAAGCGGGTGTATCCATTGCCCGAAGACACCCAACGGCCAATCAGTGTCCGTGCAGGTACTTCAACACGGATGTTAAAGCCATCGGTAATGATTGCTTTCATGGTTGTGCGAACGTTCTTGCTTGCTGCACCCAAGCCGGATAGCGCCCAGGATGAATCGTAGTTGGCCGGATCACTGTTCTTCACGGTTTCTTTTAATCCCATGCGGCGAAACTCGCTTCGCAACTTTGCTTTGCTGTCCGGCGAAGTTTTGAACGCATCAAGCAACCCGGTCACCAAAGTGTATTTGCGAAACGGCGGTTCATACGGACGCATTTGAAATCCCTGACTGGCGGCACTGTATTCATTCGTGTTTTTCAGTTTCGCGAGCAGCGAGAGGGTAGTGGCAATATTTTTTGCCTTAGCCGCATCGAAAAGCTGATACCCGATTTTGATATTTGGGTCGGTGATCCACGAAGGGAGAACGGATTTAATCACATCCTTAACAATACTGGTGTTCGCTGTTGTGTTGGCAGGAACATTGTTTGTCTTGCTTCCAGCGAAATTTCCGGTTACGTAGTCGGTGTAAGTCGTATTGTCGATTGTGGTTTTCAGTCCCATCTCCGTTAACGCTTTGGTTAACTCGGAACCCCAAACACCATCTGCTCCCCACTTCGGCAGTATGTTCGCTCCGTATTTGTTCATCAGCGCGGTCTGGAGATTCTTTACGTATTCGCCGCGACTCCCATTCTGAATGGGAAAACCAGAAGACACAGGGGCAAATGTCGTTGGCATTGTCACGGAGTAATCAGGAGCCGGCAACTTAGGTGCCTGGCTTGGTGACCCGCTGTCAAATCCTTCACCCTTGCTGTTGCGCGATGCTTCGTCACCACTCCGGGATTTTTTGTACAGCCAGAAACCCAATCCGCTCAAACCGATAAATCCTGCACCAATGCTCACAAGTACAAGCGGACGTTTGTACCAGGGCTTTTTTTCTTCGTTTGCCATTGCCTTATTTTTTTGACTATTGCCTTTAAACTGTAATTCCTTTTTTTGAGAGTTGGTCCCGGAAATCATAATCCCATGAACTAACATCACCGTCTATTTCCTCTGTGATTGATGCCGAATACTTCGACTGGTACGCTGCTTCAAGATCATCCCAGCTTTGCTGGTTTGGTATTTCGCGTATCACCTGTTTGATCGCTTCCAGATCGGTGCCCCACATAAGGCCCCACGTTTCGTAATGGACTGCTGAGTGAACTCGAATTGCCCATGCGTAAGGATCGTAAGTCGGTTGACTGTTTTTGTCTGCACGTTCCGGCTTCACGCGGTAAATGGCCTTCATCTCATCCATCTCCGTGGTCTTGAGGTGCTCCATCAAGTCATCAAACAGCATCACACCATATTGCAGCTTATAATTGTCCTCAACCTTTCGGAAGGTGTATTTATCCGGTATCTCAATAAACACTTCGCGGATCTTCGCTGTGTCAGTACCCGACCAGTTGTTGTTCTCTATGCCCATGCGAATGCTCTGGGCATAGTAGGCCGGAGTACCTGCTTCAAGTGAATGCTTGCCTGCTTGATTGGAAACAACGTTTCTAAGCGCCTTGTATCCGAAATATCCAGCGGTCGCAATTGCAGCACTACCAATAATCCCCCAAAGAACGTATGCCCGAAAATTGCCTGACCCACTGTTTTGCGCCTGACCGTTATTAGGAGGCACCGCCTCAGAGTCAGCTTTACTTTTATGCGCCCGGTAAGCAGTGGCGGCAGTAACTGCCGCTTGTACCATTTTACAGTCTGAGATACTTCCGTGCCAACACCATCATACTCGGTTCGTAAAGCACTATTTGACGGAGCCTGTCAAGCTCTTTCGCGGAGAGTTTTTCCGCCAGCACCTTCAACGACTTTTCTGCCATTGCAACATCGGCTTCACTGGAAGCCTTAATGTCAACTTCAATCTTTCTACTTGCCATCGTCCTGTGATTTTTGAAATGCGATTACGAAAGTTTCTTCAATCAAATCGGGATGTTCGCTAAGGAGTTCCACCAGCTTGCTGACAAGACCCTGTTGTGCCTGGTCGCAGTTCTCGAATAATCCCGTGAAATATTTGTAGTTCTTGTATTCGTCTTCGGAAATTGCAACGTGCATCTGCCCATCCTGCCCACTGGATTGAGCCGATTCATTTGCTTTCTGATCGGTTCCCGAAAGTGGGGACTCTGGTTTTTGCGGTGCAAAACTTCTAACCAGGTCAGCCGCTAGGGTTAGGAAGCTATTCTCCTGAGAAGTTTCGTTTTGCAGTTTCTTCAGTTCGGAATTTTCCTCTTCCAACTTATCGCACTTATCGAGCAACGCATCGTTCAACAACTTGACCTTGCCATGTTCCGTTTGCAGGTTGGAGTAGTCGCGTTCCAGGGTTGCCTGCGCTACCCGTTTTTCAATGTACTGTTGCTGATCTTCATTGTGCCCGCTGCTGTCAATTCCGTTAAGGCTACCATGACCGTCTCCTTTGAAAGCATCCATCACAAAGCATGTCGTTTTTCGGTTACGTGTTTGTCCGATATATTCCGAAACAGAAATGTACTTCGTGGTTGGTCCAATCAGCTCATCAATA
>DATHKF010000350.1:0-5430 GCA_035489505.1 Bacteroidia bacterium
AACGGTCGCGAAGGTTTCCCTTACCTGAGCGAGAACAACGATCTTTATTTTGCTTCTGACGGCCACCTTGGAATGGGTGGTCTCGACATTTTCAAAGCACCTAAAGCAGGTGACGGATGGAAATGGGGAACTCCTGAAAATCTTCAGTCACCAATGAATTCTTCCGGTGATGATTTCGGTATCGTATTCGACGGCAAAAAAGAAAAAGGCTACCTCACTTCAAACCGTGAAGGAACAAAAGGAGCAGATGATATCTGGTCGTTCTACCTTCCACCACTGATCTTCAAACTCGACGGAACAATTACCGATTGTAAATACGGTGCATCAACAGTTGTTGAAGGTGCAGTAGTTCGTATGGTTGGTTCTGATGGTTCTGCACTGGAAGACACAACAGCGAAAGACGGCAAGTACCATTTCGACCTTCTTCCTGAAGTATCTTACGTATTGACAGTTTACGGTGACAAAGGTCACAGCCCGAAAGCAGACGCTTACCTGAACCTGCCTGATAAAGACAAAGGAAAAGTAACTACCGTTGGAGAAATGGTGTCGAAAAACTGGACACTTGACTTCTGTCTCGTTCCTGCAGAAATGGAAATCCGTTTCCCTGCTGTACTCTATGACCTGGCGAAGGCAACACTCCGTCCGGAATCAAAAGACTCATTGAACTTCCTGTACCAGACACTGATTGATAACCCAACTGCAATCATCGAGATTGGGTCGCACACAGATAGCCGTGGTACTGACAAAGCCAATGAGAAACTCGCACAGGCACGTGCACAGGCTTGCGTGGATTACCTCGTGAATGAAAAAGGTATTGCGAAAGAGCGTCTTGTAGCTAAAGGTTACGGCGAGACACGTCCTTTGCGTATGGCTGATGGAACTGTACTCACTGAGAAATACATCATGGGCAAGAAAACGAAACAGGAGCAGGAATCCCTGCACCAGTTGAATCGTCGTACTGCATTCCGTATCCTCAGCTGGGATTATGTAGATCCTAAGGCTCCGAAGGATCAGAACACACGTAAGATCATCCGTCCGAAAGTATTGGAAGGTGCATTTGATGACATGGGAGATACTTCAGGCGCTGACGTTAAAGAAGAGCCAATGGCCCCTGCTCCGACGCCTGCACCTGCTCCGGCACCAACGCCTGCTCCAAAGCCAGCGCCAAAACCAAAGCAAGGACCGGCAGATAACGACATGGAGGGTGTTCGCCCTGACAGGTTTTAATCTGAACGCATAAAACAGTAATTTTGAATCCCGTCTCGTCACACTGTGTGACGAGACGGGATTCTTACTTATTATTAAAAAATTGTCTAGTAAGCGTTCTTCGGCATTTTTTGAATTCACTACGGAGGCACGGCGCCACGGCGTAAACGTTTTGCTCACCTGCTAATTACTTCGGCACAGCAAACAGAGTAAACCGCTTCGCGATTTAATGTGTCACCGGATGTTGTTTGTGAAATGATATCACGCAGTGATATTTTCCAGACGCTGTGCCGGAATAAATACAGCAAGAAGCGTACGCTGTGGCGCCGTGCCTCGGTGGTAAAAAAAGAAAAAGTATTCCCATTAATAGCAGCGGTAAGAAATGAGCGATTCCAGGTATAACCAGCGCGGTGTTTCGGCTTCCAAAGAAGACGTCCACAACGCCATTAAACATATCGACAAAGGTTTATTTCCTCACGCCTTCTGCAAGATCATTCCCGATCATTTAACGGGTGACGAAGCGTATTGCCTCGTGATGCATGCCGACGGCGCAGGAACCAAATCCTCGCTGGCGTACATGTACTGGAAAGAAACCGGCGACATTTCCGTGTGGAAAGGAATCGCGCAGGACGCTGTGGTGATGAATACCGACGATCTTTTGTGTGTCGGCGTTACGGACAATATTCTTTTGTCATCGACCATTGGCCGCAATAAAAATCGCATTCCCGGCGAAGTTCTTTCCGCCATCATCAGCGGTACAGAAGAAGTGCTTGCCGATATGAGAAAACTCGGTGTAGGCATTCAGAGTACCGGCGGTGAAACTGCAGACGTGGGCGATCTCGTGCGGACCATCATTGTCGATTCTACCGTTGTGGCGCGAATGAAACGCAGCGACGTTATTTCAAACGATAAAATTTCGGGCGGCGATGTTATCGTGGGGCTTGCTTCATCGGGGCAGGCTACATACGAAAGCGAATACAACGGAGGAATGGGCAGCAACGGCCTCACTTCGGCGCGTCACGATGTGTTTGAAAAATCACTCGCTGAAAAATACCCGGAAAGCTTTGATCACGATGTTCCGGCTGAACTGGTTTACAGCGGAAAAATTAATTTGCTTCACCCCATCGATATCGGAAACGGAAAAACGATGCCTGCCGGCAAACTGGTTTTATCACCAACACGCACGTATGCGCCCGTCATTGCTGAAATCCTGAAAAAACACCGTGCAGAAATTCACGGCATGGTGCATTGTAGCGGAGGCGCGCAAACAAAAGTTCTGCATTTCGTGAAAGACGTTCACATCATCAAGGATAATTTATTTCCTGTTCCACCTTTGTTTAAACTCATTCATGAACAAAGCGGAACCGACTGGAAAGAAATGTACAAAGTCTTCAACATGGGCCACCGCATGGAGATCTACGTTCCTGCAGAAACCGCAGCGGCGATCATTGCGATTTCGAAATCGTTCAACATTGATGCGCAGATCGTGGGAAGAGTAGAAGCGAACAGCGGGGCGAAACTCACGATCAGGAGCGAGTACGGCGAGTTTATGTACTGATCAAAGTTTACCGGGGATCACGCGATTCTTTATAAGCGCTCAGCATATCCGCAATCAGCAGTACCGCCAGCAGTATCGCCATCCACGAAAGTCGTGCACCGAAACGATTCGCAACAGTAGCCAATGTTGCGCAGATAGCACAATTCAGAATGTAAGCTGCAATCAACGTTAGCGAGAGAGCGCTCAGCTGCACTTTGTACGTGGACTTATTTCTTCCCACGAAAAACCAGAACACGATTACAAGCAACGCTAGTGCCGTTGCGATTTTATTCAATGGATCAGCAATCGGAAACGCGGCCATTTCGTCGTGCGACTGTCGCGAATTCACGTACTGCGGATACTCACCCGGAAAATATTTTTTCAATCGTTGAGAAACCATCATCGTGGTATCGTACATGCCCATTCCCTCGCCTACGCGGATCGTGTACAGCTGACGCAGCGTTCCGGTAACTGCAGCAGCGAGGTGCATCTCCAGGTATTTACCTGTGGAGAATGTTTCCGAAATGATTTTCGAATATTCTTCTTTCGAACCCATCCATCCCCCGGTGAGAATGAGCACGCTGTCTCCATCGCTGTTCCAGATAAACGTTTCTGCACCGGGCGGAATGCGGTCGCGGTATTTACAGAGGGAAATGTTTTCTGTTGCGCAATGATCGTCGAGATAAGCAGTGAGAATTCCTGTTTCAACGAGATGTCCCATCATGAACACGTGTCGCGATTTGCTGATGGAAGACCCCATCGTGCTCAATGCCAGAATGCAGAAAAGCGGAACAAGAATAAGATCGCGTCTTGCAACGAGAACAAGTTTCCCTTTTCGTTTCCGGATAAACGAAATCAGGATAACGCACACGGTGATTGCCAGTACGATCATCACATTCGAAATGTGACAGGCCAGGCTGATCAGCAGAATGAAGTAGAGCAGTACTTTCATTTTTGCGGTGTGCTTCGCGAACATCACCAGGTAAAACGACAACAGGCAAATGGGCGTGAATATATCTGCGATCAACTCAGCGCTTAACCAGGGAAGTCCCGAAACGAATGCAAGGACGAGAATGGCCATAGCCGCGTTCCGGACTGCATTTTTTCTCGTGGTGCTCACTGATCGTATCGTGAGATAGATAAGCGATACAAGAATGAATGTCTGCGCGAAAACGATTCCCCAGACCAACAGTCCGTTCAAGCTGAAAATCCGCATGAGCAAACCGTAGGTAATCGGCCGGTCGAGCGGTGTTTCCAACACAAATCCTGATTCGAGGTACGTGGAGGTGTCGGAATAAATTAATGGAAATCCATTGTAGAATGCGGCCCAGGAAAGCAGCAGCGTTCCGAGCAAAAGCAGTAAAAACACGGGTATTTTGTCCTTGTAAACCGGCATTTTCAACTTTGATCGAACTAAGGTAACAAACGGTTTCAGCAAGGGATGAAAATCCTAACTTTGCACCGCCAATAAAATACAATGCTCGATAAATTAGCCGCCATAGAACAGCGCTGGAAAGACGTGGAGATACAGCTTTCAAATCCTGCCGTAATCGGGGATATGAAGAAGTTCAAGACGCTCAACAAGGAATACAAAGACCTGAAAAAGGTTGTGGACGCATATCACGTCTACCGGATGGTTATGGGCAACATTACCTCTGCGAAAAATGTAATTTCCACCGAGAAGGATCCGGATTTCATTGATATGGCTAAGGGAGAATTGCTGGAACTCGAACCGCGTCAGCTTGAACTGGAGGAGGAAATCAAGAACCTGCTCGTTCCCCGTGACCCGGAAGATTCGCGCAATGCGGTGCTGGAAATCCGTGCCGGAACCGGTGGCGATGAAGCCGCAATTTTCGCCGGCGATCTGTGGCGCATGTACACCCGCTATTGCGAGACGCATGGCTTCAAGATGGAAGTTGTGGATGTGAGTGAAGGCACGATGGGCGGATATAAAGAAGTAAGCGTAAACGTAATCGGCGATGATGCGTACGGCACATTGAAATATGAATCAGGTGTGCATCGCGTGCAGCGCGTTCCGGAAACGGAACAGCAGGGACGTGTGCATACATCTGCAGCAACTGTGGTGGTGATGCCCGAAGCGGATGAAGTGGATGTGGTGATCAATCCCGCCGATATCGAAATTACAACAGCACGTTCGGGCGGTGCAGGTGGGCAGAACGTAAACAAGGTTGAAACGAAAGTGATGTTGTTTCACAAACCTTCCGGGATCCAGATCACCTGCCAGGTAGAGCGTTCACAACACGGTAACCGCGAGCGCGCCATGAATATGCTGCGGACCAAGTTGTACGAGATTGAACTGAACAAGAAAAACGAGAAATCTGCTTCGCGGCGCAAAACCATTGTATCTACTGGTGACCGTTCAGCGAAGATCAGGACATACAATTACCCGCAGAGCCGTGTGACAGATCACCGTATTGGTCTCACGAAACACAATCTTCCGCAATTCATGGATGGAGATATCCAGGAAATGATCGATGCGTTGCACGTGGCGGAAAATGCGGAGCGGATGAAAGATGGCGGACTGTAAAATCAGTACGCAGTAAAAATAGTGCGCAGTAAGTACAGTCAGTTCGGGTAGACGGTAATCATTTTTTGTCGTCTCGATACATTTCACTTCGTGAAATACTCGACATGACAAAAAATGATTACCGTCGTATCGGGAACAG
>DATHKF010000351.1:0-2121 GCA_035489505.1 Bacteroidia bacterium
ATGCTGCGCGCCTCACCTACAAAGGTTATGGCGATACCAAGCCACTGGTGCCAAATGACACACCGGAGCATAAGAAGATGAACCGGCGGACGGAGTTTAAGATCATCTCTGTGAAATAATTTTCGATTTCCTGTTTCCGATTTTCCACGTAAATTGTAAATCGAAAATCGTTAATCGAAAAATCGGCAATGTCAATCTGGTCTTCCGTCCGCGCTTACCTCCGCTACCGAAGCAAATCCGTTTCGAAGCATGGCGTGCATTCCCCGTTCGTGTTCGATCTCGTGACTCAGACTTTGCCTACGGATAAAACAGATTTTTCCGTTTTCTCTGCGGAGAAATGGTGTGAAGAATGTCTCAGCAATTACTTATCGATCGATGTGAAAGATTTCGGTACCGGAAAATCCGGTCCGCGCACGATCAGTTCCATTGCGAAACGCGCTGCCAAGTCGCCCAAAGAAGGACGGCTCCTCTACCGGCTGGTGAAACGTTTTAAGCCGAAAACCATTCTCGAACTCGGAACTTCATTGGGAATTTCTGCGCAATACATGCGTGAAGGATCTCCAAACGCAAAACTCATTACGATTGAAGGTTGCCCGGAAACAGCGCGTATCGCCCAGGAAGGATTCAAAAAATACAAAGAGGAAGTGGACGTACGCACCGGCAATTTTGCGGATGTACTTCCCGGTGTGCTCGAGGAATTGAAATCGGTAGACCTTGTTTACATCGACGGCAATCACCGCCGCAAACCCACGCTCGATTATTTCGAACTCATCCGCAAATACGCACACAACGAAACCGTTTTCATTTTCGATGATATTCACTGGTCACTGGAAATGGAAGAAGCATGGAAAACGATTTCCGCTGACCCGGGTGTGCACGTAAGCCTGGATGTTTTTCATTTTGGGCTGGTGTTTTTGAGGGAGCAGCAGGTGAAGGAGCACTTTGTGCTAAGATGGTGAGGAGAGTAGGCAGGTAAAAAGTAGGCAAGTAGGCAGGTCCTGCTGCTTAGTCGCTGCTCGCCTACTTGACTACTTGCCTACTCCTTCTTTACCCTTATCTTTGAACCAATGTCCGCACCCTCAATCATCAGTCTCGACAAAATCTCCCGCGAATACCACGTAGGGACCGAACACATTCTTGCGTTGCGGAATATCACGCTGGAAATTTTCAAGAACGATTACGTAGCGCTGATGGGGCCTTCCGGTTCCGGGAAATCCACATTGATGAACGTGATTGGTTGTCTCGACACACCAACGGGCGGTGAGTACATCCTCAATGAAAAATCGGTTGCGCGCATGAGCGACAATGAGCTTGCTGAAGTGCGCAACAAAGACATCGGGTTTGTATTCCAGACATTCAACCTGCTTCCGCGGCAAACTGCACTGGAAAATGTATTTCTTCCTTTGGTATACGCAGGAATCCCGAAAGCAATCCGCATTCAGAAAGCGGAACATGCACTCGAACAGGTTGGTTTGAAAGACCGCATGCACCATCGTCCGAATGAACTTTCCGGTGGACAACGTCAGCGTGTAGCTATTGCCCGCGCGCTTGTGAACGACCCGGCGATTATTTTAGCCGATGAACCTACCGGAAACCTGGATTCGAAAACTTCCGTAGAAATCATGGGATTGTTCGAAGCGATTCACAAAGCAGGAAATACAATCATCGTGGTTACGCACGAAGAAGATATTGCACAGTACGCACACCGCATTGTGCGGATCAAAGATGGAGTTGTAGAGCACGATAATCTCAACACCAACATCCGCACGTTCACTGCACCTTCCATCTCCAGTCACTAAAACCATTTCACATGATCCGGATTTTACTTCTGATGCTCATTGTTACCAATGCATTCGGGCAGGCCGTTATTACACCATACATTAAAGTTGACCAGATTGGCTACCGGCCGATGGACCGCAAAGTAGCGGTGATCTCTGATCCGCAAACCGGTTACAACGCGGCAGATTCATATACACCGGGAACCACGCTCGAAGTGCGGCAGATGCCATTGGGCACTGTTGTTTTTTCCGGAACACCAACAGCCTGGAATGGCGGCGCAACACATGGTCAATCGGGAGATAAAGTGTGGTGGTTCGACTTCACATCCATTACCGCCGTGGG
>DATHKF010000352.1:0-6991 GCA_035489505.1 Bacteroidia bacterium
ATCCGGTTGTGTACTTTCTGCGTATCCGGAACAACAGAGAGCGTTTTCTTCAGGCTGTCGATGGCCGGAGTTTGTGCAACACCCTGTATGGAAAACGTGATGAACAACGTTGATAGCAAAACGCGTATCATCAGACGGAATATGTGCGCACGCGCTGTATGCATATTGGAATACCCGGAACCTGTCTTCGGCAACACCGAACCGGGTTAAGGTAAAGATACAAATCCGGAACTTACTTGGTAGGAATGTACATCTTATTGATGCGTACCAGCGGACCCTGGCAGAAATTGTTATGACAGCTTACGCAGGCGTCGACCATGCCGTTGAAAAGCTCAACGTCGTTTACTTCGTTGGCCGATTCAAAAGCAGTGACTTTCGATTGGTACAGCGTTGCCATGGAAGCGTAAACCGATTCATTGATGTTCTCGTCGGTACGTTTGGCGGTATGCAGCGTATTCAGTTTCTCCGGTTTTGCGGGAATGGTGCGGTTGTACATGACTGCCGCTTTGCAGGAATCTGTCCACACGGCCATTTCACGCATGAGGATGGACAGTTCACTATCGCCGTTTGGATTGACCGGTTTTACAGCGCAGTTCGCAGAGTCCGTATTTTCTGTTGTACCCTCATTGTCCGAACAGGCAATAACGAGGAGTGCACCCAACAGCGCAACGAAGAAATAACGCATGGCTGTGATTATTTTTCTTTGATGATCACACCGCTCGCTTCGAATACGAGATCGAATTCAGGTTCGGTAATTTTATCGATCTCCGATTGCGGTTCGCCTGCATCCGATGCAAGATGTTTCAGCATCTCCACGTTGGTCGTGTCATATTTCGCAACGCCTTCCATGATGATCTTCTTGCCGGAAGCATCTTTCGGTACAAAAAATGCATAATCTTTAAACGTAACGTGAACCGTTTCGCTGTCGTTGAGCGCAACTTCCGTCCAGCATCCTTTTTTCTGACAAACTGATTCAACCGTTCCTTCCACTTTGCAGTTCATTGAGGTTTGTGAACCGAGTTTGGTTTTCAGTTCCGCTGCGCTGATTGCACCATCTGGTGTAATCGTATCACCGAAATAAGAAACATTCAGCGAGTCTGCGTTCATAGAATCGTTCGCAGGTGATTTTCCGTCGTTACCGCAGGAAGCCATCATTGCAGCAGCAATGAACAAAGGAGCAAAGTATTTCATGGTTGAAGAATTTGGGCAAAGTTAAGGGTTTATCGGATTCCGCAGGCTGTTGAAATGAAGGTGTTTAACGCTTGCGCGATCAACCCATTCGCTCGAAAAAACGTATCTTTATCCAATGCAAGTGCCCGTAAATACTAAACAGGAACTTTTACAAAGGTTACGCTCTTCACAAAACGAAATTAATTCGTTTGGCGTGAAGCAGATTGGGATTTTCGGATCGTTTGTACGCAATCAGGTAAGCGAAACCAGCGATGTTGACTTCTTTATTGAATTTTATCCACATAAAAAATCATTTGACAACTTCATGGATCTTGCATTTTTCCTCGAGGATCTTGTTGGCAGAAAAGTTGAACTGGTAACTCCGCAATCTTTAAGTAAATACATTGGCCCTCACATTCTGAAAGAAGTGGAATATGTATCCTTCGCAGCATGATTTTTTACGCCATGTACTCGAGGAGTGTCGGTTCATACTTCTCGTAACCCAAGGAAAATCCAAAGAAGTTATCGTAGTTGATGAAACAGTAACCCGGGCAATTGTTCGTAGCCTGGAAATAATCGGGGAAGCGACAAAAAGATTGCATCCGGACTTTAAACTTCAGCACCCCCAGGTGGAATGGAAGAAAATGGCCGCAACCAGGGATAGAATGATTCACGACTATTTTGGAATCGATTATGACATTGTGTGGAGTATAATCACCGATAAAATTCCTGAGCTTGAGTTTCAAATAGTTGAAATACTAAAAAAATCAGAATAGAATTCTGATATCTCTCTTCACCACCTTCCCCATCGCATTCCTCGGCAAAACTTCCGCATTCACAAGCACCGTCGGTAATTTATACGCCGCGAGTTTATCCTTCATCCATTCACGCACTTCCTCCAGCGAAAACGCACGCTCTTTCCAGACTACTACCGCTCCGATTTTCTCTCCCCACGTTTCATCCGGAATTCCGCACACCGCACATTCGCGCACGCCGGGATGTTCCAGCAACACAGATTCAATCTCGAGCGCAGAAATTTTGTACCCGCCGCTTTTGATGATGTCCGTCGACAAACGACCAACGATGAAGTAATAACCGTTTTCCACTCGTACGAGATCACCTGTTTTAAACCAGCCGTCTTTCGTAAAACTCTTTTTCGTTTCGGAATCTTTGTTCCAGTATCCCGAAAAAATATTTTTCCCTTTTACCTGGAGTTCGCCCTCCTCTTCCACTACTTCTCCTGCTTCATTCACGAGACGAACCTGCATACCCGGAAGTGGTTGGCCCACCGAACCTGGTCTTCTCTCACCAGTTAAAGGATTCGATAAAACCATTCCTGTTTCGGTCATGCCGTAACGCTCGAGCAAAGTATGCCCCGAAATTTCTTTCCATTTTTCGAGAACGCTTACTGGCAAAGCTGCACTGCCGGAAACCATCAGTCTGAATGATCCGAACAACTGCACCGTTGTTTCTTCCGACTTGTCAGACCGAGCGGAGCCGAGGTGTGACGAGAGAGAAGCGCTTATGGCCTCTATCATCTTCACATACACCGTTGGTACCGCCATAAACAGCGAATATTTTTCCTTCTCCACACGCCCGAACACTTCCTGCGCATCAAACTTCTCCATCATATCACACCGCGCACCGATCCACAAGGCGCATAGCCATTTGTTGATGATGCCGTGCGTGTGATGCAGCGGAAGAAAATGCAGAATAGAATCGTCTTCCGTCCACGCCCAGGCTTCAATCAAACACGTGATCTGTGCGGTAAGCGATGCATGCGTATGCACAACGCCTTTCGGCTTCCCGGTTGTGCCGCTGGTGTACAGCATCATCGCCGGATCTGAAGGCAACGGATTGTTGTAATTCGCGGGTGTAGGTTCTTTGATCGCCTCACGAAAATCGGGACGGATAATTTTTATCGCCGTTTTAGGAAGCAACTTTGCGAGGTCTTCATCGGCAATGATGATCGAAGGCTTTGCATCTTCCAGGATGTGGAGCAATTCTCCTTCGGGATGTGTAATGCACAAGGGAACAACCATCGCACCACTCATCCAACCGGCGAGCATCGCGGAAACGTAGCTCAGTCCCGGGTGACAAAAAACGGCGATGCGGTTTCCCTTCTGTAATTTGCCGTGCAATTCTTCACTGAGAATATATTGCGTGGCATTGTAAAGCTGTGATGTGGTGTACGTGCCTTTGCTGTCCGACAAAATCACTTTGCGCGGATGATCAACGAGAATGTCCGTGAAACGTTCGGTAATCGTCATCACTATTTCCGGATGATGAAGTCGACACGCGCCGGTTCTGTTTTCAGGTGGCGGATGTACAACGGCTGTTTGACAATTTCCACTTCGAGGCTCTGGCTTCCCTTCTGCGCTTTGCGGTAATCGGCAACAGCACGGAACATGTCGGGTTTGATGGCCGCGTAATCTTCGACCGGAACCTGGAAGATCACGTCCACTTTATCCGGGAATGTTTTCAGGTCGACATTCGGAGGAACGTTGATCGTGCTCAGCGGGATCGTGAATCGCCCTTCCGTGTATTTTCCGATCGTGGCCTGTACACGCACAATAGAAGGCTGTACGCTCACCTGCGCTCCTTCGGGTAGTACAAGCTTCAGCTCTTCGTCGATATTCGCTGTAACGTTGTCGTATTCCTTGTGCTCCGTCTCTACGTATGAAATGCGTTCGAGCAACGCTTCAGGTCCGCTGATGGTCACGTACTCGGGTATCACATGCACGCTGTCGCCCATGCGGTACATCGGTGCGCAATTGATCACCATGCGTGCACGCACAGGAACACGTTTTTCCATCTTGCCTTCGAAACCGAGTACTACGGTATCGGGAAATAATTTAACCACACGGATATCTTTCCCGATACCCGACGCGAGATAATACTGGTATGCATTGGTCACAATGGCATATTCTCCGCCACCGATGGAACGCGCACGGCTCAGGTCGAGCTTAACCGCTTCTTTATCCGATGACCAGAGCAGCGTGAGCAGTGTAAACCCGCTTGCACGGACATCTGCTTCGAGCGAGTCAGGTAAATCACCAGGGATAAGCCGGCCTGCGGGAAGATTCGTGTATTCAACGGGAACGGTTACTCGAACGGTGTACTCGCGTGAAAGCGCATGCAGGAGCCAAAACGATCCGGCGAGGAGCACGCAAACAATAAAAGCAGAAACGCGGGGACTCCACGGCACTTTTCTGCCAGCAGGTTCCCCGCGCTTTACATTTTGTGAACTCACCGCGGAACGGTTTTATTGATTTAGTCCTTCTTCTCTTCAGCAGTTTCTGCGTTCAGCGCTTTCGTATTCTCGAAAGAAATTGCAGAACGAAGAATCTGGAGTTTTCCGCCGCCTTCGATATCGATGATGAATGTTTTTGTGCGCACTTCGGCAACTTTACCAACAATTCCACCGATGGTTGCAATTTTATCGCCCTTCTTGATGTCTTCGATGAATTTGCCCTGCTCAGTCTGTTTCTTTTTCTGAGGACGGATCATGAAAAAGTAAAATACTGCAATCATCAAACCGATGAACAGTACATTCATGAGCATGCCGCTTCCGCCGCCTTTTGCTGCGCTATCTGCAGCGGGTGCAGCAGCCGGAGCCGCCTGCAATAAAATTGTTGTGATTAATGACATATAATTGGTTGGTTCTGATTGATTCGATTAATGACCGTGACCGTCGTCTTTGCTGTGCCCGTCGCCACCGCGATCTGCAGGAACGATTACTTCAGACGCAATAGTGATCACGATATTCGGCGGCTCACAATTGGTGGTCAGTGTTACTGTTTTCTCCTGCTTGCCCGATTTTCCTTCGCTGTTGAATTCCACTTTAATCACATCTTCTCCTCCCGGAGGAATTGGTTTGCGTGGATAATCAGGAACTGTGCATCCACAGCTTCCGTGTGCATCGGAAATAACCAGGTCGCTTCCACCGGTGTTTTTGAATTTGAACTCCGTACTTACGCGCTCGCCCTGAGAAATTTTACCGAAATCATGCTTCTCCTTTTCAAGTTTCATAAAGGGAGCTTTTCCGGTAGGTGCATTTCCACTGGCTGTAGCGGTAATATTGACCATGTCGGTGTTCACGTCCTTCTCTTGCCGCGGAGCGCACGCCACAAGTCCTGCGGCCAAAACGAAAACAACCAAATGCTGAGTTGAAAATAACGTTTTCATGTGTCGTTGAATTTTAAACAAAAGTAAGAAAACAGTTCGGAGTTAAACCGTTAAATAGTTCAAAGTTAAATCGTTCAAGGGTCATACGTTAAGGAGTTTCTGGTTTCTGGTTCGGAGTTCACACGTTTACGTCGCAACTCCGAACCAGAAACTATTTAACTCTGAACTATTCCATCAGGCCCCTACCGCTCTTATTAATCAAGCCCTGCTCACGAAAGTCTGCCACCAGCTTATCCAGGATTCCATTGATAAACTGCCGCGATTTGGGTGTGCTGTATGTTTTGGAAATTTCAATGTATTCATTCAACGTCACCTTCACCGGGATGCTTGGAAAATTCGTGAGCTCGGCAATGGCCATTTTCATCAGGATCACGTCCATCACCGCAATACGGTCCACTTCCCAGTTTTTGGTTTTGTCGCCAATGAGTTTCGAGGAAGCTTCGTTGTCGATGATCGTTTTGCGGTAAAGGTCGATCACAAACTTTCTGTCGTCTTCCGGATCTTTATAGAGCGGTGCGAGCTTGATATCGCCTTCTTCGGGAATTCCTTCAAACGTTTTCAGCGCAGCCGGGGCAACAGCCATATTCATATCTCCCGGCCAATGCATGCTCATCTCTTCGATGTACTGCTCAAACAAATCGGAATCCGCCATGTGCTTGCGGAAAATATCCATCACAAACTCAACATCCTCCTGCCAGCTGCTTTCGCCGGAAGCCATGTATACTTTGTAGGCGTCCCAACCGCGGATGTTCTCCCAGGTTTTGCGGATGATCTCAATCGCCTGGTCGGTTTGCCAGCCAATGCGGCGTGCATTGATTTCCCGGCCAAGGACGTTGGATTCCTTCAGCTTTTTGATCAGGCGGTTATTGACAAACTTCAGGTTGGGATCAAGATCTTCCTTCGTAGGCAACATCTTGTTCCTGCTGATCTCCATTTTGTTGGCAGCCACATCGGCGAGCTCACAAGGGAAAATCAAGACAGTCAGGTAAAGATCGTAAGTACGGTCAATGCTGCGGAGCAAATCCTTTTCGCCAAGATTCATGTCTGCATCTTCCGACTGGAAAAAGCTATAGACCGACTGCATGGCCTTAATACGCAGGTATCTCCTGTTCAGCATAACGTAAAGAACGTCCTTTCTTAAATGTTAACGGCGTGTACGGATATGGGCAACGGCTGCAATGCGCTTTTCTGCGATTTTGTTCGCTGCCATATAAGTAGGTATATTTTCTTTTTTCGCCAATGCAAAAATGCCAGCAGTTGTAACGTAAACGTTTTCGGCTTGTTTCATTGCGTAATCTGTTCCGAAACCTGCTACTTCTGAGTACACGTTGATCAACCCGCCGGCGTTCACCACGTAATCCGGTGCGTAGAGAATTCCTTTCTCCATCACGATCTTGCCGTGTTTCACTTCATCAGCCAGCTGGTTGTTTGCAGCTCCGCAAATGATTGCACACTTCAACTCCGAAAGAGATTCGTCGTTGACAGTTGCCCCAAGCGCACAAGGTGCATAAATATCAATATCAAGACCGAGGAGTTTATCTCCGGCAACAACTTCAACCGCAGGATGTTTTTTCTTCACCATCGCAACGCGGTCTTCGTAAATATCGGTGATGAAAACTTTCGCGCCTTCTTT
>DATHKF010000353.1:0-2634 GCA_035489505.1 Bacteroidia bacterium
ATCAAACGACGTGTACTACGGCGGATTGGTGGCTGGTCCGATTTTCAAAGCAATTGCAGACCGTGTGTACGCAACGGAATTGCAGATTCACCAGCCGATCAATTTAATGGCTGCTGCACCCGGTGCGCCGGAAATCAAAAAAGGACTTTCTATTCCAACACTGGCTGCGGCGGGCATGTTGCACCAGCAGGTGAATGGAGAAGGATCGGTTGGCGCAGCACAATATGTTTCTGTTCTGACCGCCGATAGCGCGCTCCAGGTGAAAGGAACAGATCCCGATCAGCAATTGAGAAATGGAATTATGCCTGACGTCCGCGGAATGAATGCAGCAGACGCAGTGTACTTATTGGAGAATCGCCATATCCGCGTGCGCATCGTTGGCGCCGGTGCGGTGATCCGCCAGTCAGTAGCGCCCGGAGAAAAAATACCTGCAACAAAAGAAGTAGTGCTCGAACTGTCTATATGAAATTATTGCGCGACATACTTTATAAGACGAACCTGCAGGAAGTGCATGGCTCAACGAATATTGCCATCACTTCACTCACGTTCGACTCACGTACTGTAACCAAGGACTCGCTTTTTGTTGCGGTCAAAGGAACGCAGTCCGACGGGCATGCATTCATCGACAAGGCCATTGAACTCGGTGCGATTGCTATCGTATGCGAAGAACTTCCGCAGGTAATCAATGAAAAAATATCCTATGTGCGTGTTACTGACAGTTCGGTGGCCGTTGGATACATGGCAGCAAACTTTTACGATCACCCATCGGAGTCGTTGAAACTGATTGGCGTTACCGGCACGAACGGTAAAACGACAACGGTAACGTTACTGTTCCAGTTATTCCGCGCGATGGGAATTAAAGCAGGCATGTTTACCACGGTTCGGAACATGATCAACAGTGAAGAAATTCCTGCAACACATACCACTCCCGACGCAATTGAACTCAACCGGATTTTAAAACTCATGGTTGAAGGCGGTTGCAAGTATGTGTTTATGGAAGTCAGTTCTCACAGCGTAGTGCAGCATCGCATCACCGGGTTGCAATTTGCCGGTGGCGTGTTTACCAACATTACACATGACCATCTCGATTATCACGGAACTTTCGATGCGTACATCAAAGCGAAGAAAGGATTCTTTGATCTTTTACCGGCTGGTTCATTTGCATTGGTAAACAAAGATGATGCGAACGGCTCTGTGATGGTACAGAATACCAAAGCGCTGAAGAGAAGTTTTTCTGTGCGCAGCGCGGCGGATTATCACTGCAAAGTTCTCGACAACCAGTTTTCCGGTTTGCACCTCAATATCGATGGAACGGAGATGTGGAGTAAACTCATCGGTAGCTTCAACGCAAGCAACATGTTGGCTGTGTATGCAACAGCAAGTTTGATGGGCCAGGACAAAATGAACGTGCTGACCACACTCAGCACGCTTTCACCGGTTGAAGGACGCTTCCAGCATATCCGGAGCGAAAGCGGAGTTACGGCCATCGTCGACTATGCACATACACCCGATGCATTGAAAAATGTGCTGACCACCATTCGCGATATCCGGAACGGAAATGAATCGGTGATCACGGTTGTTGGTTGTGGCGGAGACCGCGATAAAACAAAACGCCCCATCATGGCAAAGATCGCCTGCGAGTCAAGCGATCGTGTAATTCTCACATCCGATAATCCGCGCTCGGAAGAACCTTCGGTGATCATCGACGAGATGAAAGCCGGAGTTGACATGCGGCACGAACGGAATGTGCTGAGCGTGGTGGATCGGAAAGAAGCGATACGTACAGCAATTGCAATTGCCAAACCCGGCGACATTATTCTCGTTGCCGGAAAGGGACATGAAAAATACCAGGAGATCAAAGGAGTGAAACATCCTTTCGACGACATGGAAATATTACGAGACTCACTGAAAAACGCGAAGGCCTGATGTTCTACTATTTATTTACATGGCTTGATAACGATTTTGACTTTCCGGGAGCGGGGGTGTTTCGCTACATCTCTTTCCGGGCAGCGCTGGCGATCATTGTTTCATTGATGATTTCCCTGGTGTTTGGTAAACGCATCATCAATATTCTCCGCAGAAAACAAGTGGGTGAAACCGTGCGTGAACTTGGTCTTGCCGGGCAGAAAGAAAAAGAAGGAACACCTACTATGGGTGGACTTATCATTCTTGCTGCAATCATTGTTCCTACGTTACTTTTTGCACGACTTGAAAACGTGTACATCCTGCTCATGCTTATCACAACCGTATGGTTGGGTATGATCGGATTCCTCGACGATTATATCAAAGTATTCAAGAAGGATAAAAAAGGATTGCACGGAAAATTCAAGATTATGGGCCAGGTTGGCTTAGGGTTGATCGTAGGCTGCACCTTGTATTTCAGCGATGCGGTGGTTG
The DNA here is from genome assembly GCA_035489505.1 of Bacteroidia bacterium. Lineage (GTDB taxonomy): Bacteria > Bacteroidota > Bacteroidia > Palsa-965 > Palsa-965. The sequence goes on from DATHKF010000353.1 coordinate 2,398, forward strand.
TGAAAGAGAAAATATCTCCGGCAACTGTTAACCAGTTTGGAATGAACAATGACCTGGGAAACACAACGTCAACCGTAATCACGCCTGCACAATATACTGAAGAGAAACATTCGCTTGTTACCACCATTCCCTTTGTGAAAAACAACGAGTTTGATTATTCCCAGCTGGTGTGTTTTCTCGGTGACAAAGCATGCGAATGGTCGTGGCTGATTTTTATTCCGATCGTGATCTTCATCA
>DATHKF010000354.1:0-14550 GCA_035489505.1 Bacteroidia bacterium
CAGAAAGGCGACACCCTTACGATCACGCTGGATTTACACAAGCGCGGATTATCGATTGAAGAAATCGCCGCCGAACGAAAACTGGCCCGCAGCACAATTGAGTCTCATCTCGCTGATTGCATAGCCGACGGAAAATGTGAGCCCGAAGAATTTGTGGAAGCAGTCCGGCTGGCGAATATCCGCCTGGCCGCAAAAGAGTTGGGGACCACACAACTCACACCGTTGCGCGAACATCTCGGTGACAGTTATTCCTACAGTGAATTACGGTTTGCGTTGATCCGGGAGAACCGGGTGGATAACAACGCGAAATAAGTTTCGCCCCTACGGGGCTGAGACAATTCTGACCTTGCCAGCCCATGGTTGCACCATGGGCTGGCAAGGTGTCGCACCTACGGCGCTCTCCAGAATTAACTACAAATCGATTTTCGAAACTCCGGAAAAAATCGCTAAGCCCGTAGGGGCACGACAACAACTTAACCGAGCCGCAGAGCGGCGAAACCTTGCTTACCTATGGCGCAAGCCATAGGCAAGCAAATCAAAAACCTACACGAGCCGCAGAGCGGCGAAACCTTGCTTACCTATGGCGTAAGCCATAGGCAAGCAAATCAAAAACCTACACGAGCCGCAGAGCGGCGAAACCTTGCTTACCTATGGCGTCAGCCATAGGCAAGCAAATCAAAAACCTACACGAGCCGCAGAGCGGTGAAACCTTGCTTACCTATGGCGCAAGCCATAGGCAAGCGATCACAAGAATTACCAGAGCTCCATAGGAGCGAAACTTTTATTTACCCTTTAACAACCAAATCATCATGGCTAACACCTACACAAAAGTTTACATTCACGTTGTTTTCGCAGTGAAATTCCGCGCAGCGCTAATCCATCCCAACTGGAAAATCCGGCTGCTAAAATTCACCACCGGCATCATTGAAAAAAATGAACAACACACCATGCGCATCAATTGCGTGGAAGATCACATGCACATCCTCATTGGCTTAAACACAAAAATGACCCTGGCAGAATTAATGCGCGATATCAAAGCAAACTCATCGCGCTTCATCAACGAACAGCGTTTTACACCTGTGAGGTTCGAATGGCAAAGAGGCTTCGGTGCGTTTTCTGTCAATCCGCGCGATGTGCAAGTCGTTTCGGAATACATCGAAAACCAGGAAGAACATCATCAGAAAAAAATATTTCGCGAGGAGTACATTGAACTGCTCAATGAAAATGAAGTCGAATATGATGCGGAATATATTTTCGAAGAGCCTTGTTCCGCCCCTACGGGGCTTCGATAATGTCGCCTTGCTTGCCTACGGTGCTCGACTGGCGCAGAAGCGAAGACCTGCTCACCAATGCGGCCACCCCGAACGCCCGCCACCTCCGCGCGTACGAAACCCGGTATCGTTCAGGAAAAACTCTTTCAGGTCTTCGAAAGAATAATCATTTCTTCCGCTGAAAATCATATCAGCCCGAAGCTTGATACGCCCGCCTTTCCAAACCAATCGCATTCCAAGTCCGATAGCTACGGGAATTGTCCAGATCATATTGGCCGGCTCCAACACAAGCGGAACCACTATCGATAACAAAACAAGCCCGCCTGCACCGGCGAAATAAGTGTACGCTTCCCTGTACATCTGTTCCTTTGCGCCGGGTGAGTTGAGATGCTGTTCACGCAAATTTTCGAATTTTCTTTTTCGGTTTTCATGAATGCGACTGATGTTCTCCCGCCCGCGCTCATAAGCTGTTTTCTCCCGCGGACGCGGAGCACTATACGTTGTTCCTGTTCCGGATTTATACCCCGGCGCTTTGCGTTCACCAATCAGAATTTCATACGCCTCATTGATTATCATGAATTTTTCCGACGCACCGGGTGATGAATTCCTGTCGGGGTGCCACTGGAATGCAAGCTTGCGGAAAGCACGGCGCACATCGTCTTTCGTGGCGGTTGCATTCAATCCCAGAATGGCGTAATACTTATTCATGGTGCAACGGGATATCCCTCACGCAACGAAAACCGGTATGTTCCAGGCCGGTATCGGGACTGCTTTTCATTCGTCTCGCTGAGCGGTAACCGCTGCAGTAGGCTTCATTGCAAAGGAAGGAACCGCCCCGCATCACGCGCTTTGCAGTATTCGGTTCTTTCGGATCGGAACCTTTTTCCGGGCCGCGTGGGTTATGCGCCGTTGCGCCGGAAGCAGTGTTGTAATAGTCAGCATCGTACCAGTCGCTGCACCATTCCCACACATTCCCGCTCATATCATACAAACCATAACCGTTGGAACCGAATGAGGCAACCGGAGCAGCATTCACAAAGCCGTCCTTCTTTTCATTGTAATACGGAAATTTTCCTTCCCATGAATTGCATTTGGCTGCACCGGCATTCACGTTTTCATTTCCCCAGGGATATACTGCATCCACCAGTCCTCCGCGCGCCGCAAATTCCCATTCAGCCTCCGTCGGGAGACGTTTTCCCGACCATTTACAAAATGCAAGCGCGTCGTACCAGCTCACCTGCACTACTGGATAATCATCTTTGCCTTCGATGCTGCTCATAGCTCCCTGCGGATGTTTCCAGTCGGCACCCTTTTCCCATTTCCACCAGCCCGAAGAATAATTCAGGTCTACTGCACTTTTTGTCTCCTTAAAAACAAGTGAAGCCGGAACGAGTAAACTGTCGGCAGGCTTTGGCGTGCCGGGAGGAAGCGATTGCTTCAGCTCTTCCCATTCAGGTATACGTTCTGCAGTTGTTACATACCCGGTTGCATGTACGAACTCCCTGAATTGCGCGTTGGTGACTTCGGTTGCGTCCATCCAGAACGAATCGACTTTCACTTCATGTTTGGGATATTCATCGCTGTACGATTGATCATTATCGGCACCCATCCTGAATGTGCCGCCGGGAATCAGCTTCATGCCGACAAATGATGTATCACCCGAAGGAATTATTTCCTGGATATCTGTGATCTGTCCGGGGCGCGTCGGAAGACTTGTACAACATCCGGAATCTTTGTTTTCCTGTACCGTATTTGCATCGGGATCTGTACACGAAAGCAATACGAACGGAAGAATGCTCCAAATGCGGAAGTTCATGGAGGTGTTATTATTGTTTTGCGGAAGGCAATACCGCGCCTGTAGCTTTCCACCAATCTTCGATCGCCTGGATCAGCTCATCGCGCATGGAGATATTTTCGTTCGCCAGATTTTTAGTCTCGCCTTCATCATCTTTCAGGTCGTACAGCTCTACAGAATTATTTGTACCCACATTTTTCTTTCCGCCATCCAGCAGCCATTCTTCATGGTACAAAATAAGTTTCCAGTCGCCTTTGCGTACCGCTGTCAGTGGCCTTGCTCTGAATAACTGGTCTCTTCCCTCCGGCGTTGGTCGGTCAAGATATCCCGGGAAGTGCCAGAAGATGCATGCACGCTCCAGGGTTTTTGAACCTCCGGACAAAACGGGCAGAAGATTTTCCCCATCCAGTATCTGATCTTTTCTTTTCTCCACTCCGGCCGCAGCTAAAAACGTGGGATAAAAATCCACGTTGATCACTGGAAGGACGCATTGCGAGTTGACCGCAATTCTGCCGGGCCATTTGATGATAAGCGGCGCACGGATTCCGCCTTCGTAGTAAGTGCCTTTGCTGGCACGCAGCGGCCACGATGAACTCACGTTGGTAGAACCGTTATCCGACGTAAAAATAACCAGTGTGTTTTCTGACAATCCGAGACTGTCGAGACACCGGAGCACCTGTCCGATGCCGTCATCAAGATCATAAACACAGGCAGCATACAAAGCGTCATTGTGGTGGTTGCCTGCGGTCTTGTCACGGAATTTCTGCAGGCTGGATGGACGTGCTTCGAGTGGAAAATGAGGTGCATGATACGAGAGGAAAAGAAAAAAAGAAGAATCTTTTTTCTCTTTCATGTAGTTGCAGCCCGCTCTTGTAACTGTGTAGATACTTTTCGGATCGTCAGGGGTATTGAATGCAGCGTTGTTTTTTTTCCATCGTGCATCAAAAAAAGTTGCGAACCCCTGCCTGCCAGGCAAGTGTTCGTTGTCCTCTCCCAAAATGCCATTTTCCAAACAACGCGGTTGTGTATCCGGCGTCTTTCAGTGCTTCAGGGATAGTGTAAATTGAAAGATCAAGTTCCTGTGTGTTGGGAACCGGGGTCAGACGCATCTTATCCTTCGGCCCGCGATCCGTTTCATCAACTGCATATACACCGTGGCGCGGTGTATATTGTCCACTCAGCATGCAGGCCCGGCTGGGAGCACAGTTCGAAGCGCCGCTATACGCATTGGAAAATACCATGCCTTCCTTCGCCAGTTGATCGATGTTCGGTGTTTCGTAATAATCGCTACCGGTAAAACCGCAATCGCGGGAACCGAGATCATCAGCAAGGATAAAAATGATATTGGGCCTTTTCTCCTGCGATAGTGCAAGCAAAGGGAAAAACAGCAGCGCAACGAATAGCTTTTTCATTCCTCAGATCCGTTAACGGAAGATAAGAAAGCGCAAAGAATAAATCTCCAACCAGGCGAAAAAAAACCTGCACAAACAGGGCTTTCAGTTTTTCGGCTAAGCCTACAGCTTGCGCTTGATCTCCACCATGTCGTAACCTTCGATGAGGTCGCCCACTTCGATGTTATCAAACTTGTCGATGTTCAATCCGCATTCGTAACCTGCTGCAACTTCTTTCACGTCGTCTTTGAATCGCTTCAATGATCCGAGAACACCCTCGTGCAATACGATGCCGTTCCTGATCAGTCGGATCTTCGTGTGACGGTTCACTTTTCCGTCAAGCACATAACATCCGGCGATGGTTCCCACTTTCGATATCTTGAACACTTCGCGGATCTCGATGTTGCATACCACTTTCTCTTCGAACTCCGGTGCAAGCATTCCTTCCATCGCGGCTTTGATCTCTTCGATCGCCTTGTAGATGATGGAATACAAACGGATATCGATCTGCTCGGTCTCTGCAAGTTTCCGCGCGCTTACCGAAGGACGAACCTGGAAGCCGATGATGATTGCATTCGAAGCCGATGCCAAAAGAACATCCGATTCGGAAATTGCTCCGACACCTTTGTGAACGATACGGATCTGAATTTTCTCTGTCGAAATTTTCAGCAATGAATCGGACAACGCTTCAATGGAACCATCCACGTCACCTTTAACGATGATGTTGAGTTCCTTAAAGTCGCCAATCGCCAGACGACGGCCGATCTCATCCAGTGTGATGTGCTTGGTAGTACGGATCTGCTGTTCGCGCTGGAGCTGTAAACGACGCGTAGCAATTTCACGTGCTTCGCGTTCATCTTCCATGCAATGGAATTTATCACCCGCCTGCGGAGCTCCACTCAATCCAAGGATCTGGACTGGTGTTGCCGGACCGGCTTCTTCAACCGGTGCACCGCGTTCGTTCTGCATCGCTTTCACGCGACCGGCATAACAACCTGCGAGTACAACGTCGCCAATGTGCAGTGTTCCGTTCTCAACGAGGATCGTTGCGGTATAACCGCGGCCTTTGTCGAGTGTAGATTCGATGATCGTACCATTCGCACGCTTCGATGGATTCGCTTTCAGCTGAAGCATTTCTGCTTCGAGGAGAACTTTCTCGAGAAGCGCGTCAATGTTCAATCCTTTCTTCGCGGAAATTTCCTGGCTCTGGAATTTACCGCCCCACTCTTCCACGAGGATGTTCATCGCGGAAAGTGCTTCACGGATTTTGTCAGGATTTGCTCCCGGCTTATCAATTTTATTGATCGCAAATACAATCGGAACTCCCGCAGCTTGTGCGTGGTTGATCGCTTCTGTAGTTTGCGGCATCACGCTGTCGTCTGCTGCAATCACAATGATCGCAACGTCGGTAACCTGCGCACCACGTGCACGCATCGCGGTAAACGCTTCGTGACCCGGTGTATCGAGGAACGTAATGTGTTTGCCGTTCTCCAGCGTCACACAGTATGCGCCGATGTGCTGCGTAATTCCGCCGGCCTCACCTGCAATTACGTTTGATTTACGCACGTAATCGAGGAGTGATGTTTTACCGTGATCGACGTGACCCATTACGGTAACGATCGGTGGACGGTCAAGCAATTGTTCCGGCGTATCTTCTTCTTCCTTGATTGCTTCCTGTACTTCAACGCTTACAAATTCTACTTTGTAACCGAATTCTTCAGCAAGCAATGAAATGGTTTCTGCGTCGAGTCGCTGGTTGATCGAAACGAACAAGCCAAGCGTCATACACGTTGCGATGATCTTCGTTACCGGAACGCTCATCATTGATGCAAGCTGGTGCGCTGTTACAAACTCTGTAACCTTAAGCGTGCTCTTATCAACTTCTGCCTGTTCCTGTTTTTCAACGAGACGGTCGCGGACTTCATCACGTTTCTCACGACGGTATTTCGAAGCTTTGGATTTTCCCTGTCCGCTTAGGCGGGCAAGTGTTTCCTTGATCTGCTTCTGAATTTCTTCTTCGGTAAGCTCAACCTTAGGTCCCGGTGGTGTACGCTGACCCGGTGCTCCCGGTTTACGCGGTCCGCCGCCCGGCTGGAATCTTCCCTGCCCGGCCTGCTTCGCAGCTTCGCCCACGTTCACAGGTCCGTCTTTGCGGATCCGTTTACGTTTTTTCTTTTTATCGGTTTCGAACTGTGCGTTCGATGATGCTACCGGTTTTTTCTTTTCTTCTTTCACAGGAAGTTCAATTCTTCCCATGATTTTCGGCCCTTCCAGTTTTTCAACGGAGCGGCGGAATAACTCGGTATCTTTTTTCTCTTCTTCCGGTGCCGGTTCAACAACAACAGGAGGTAGCTCTTCGGCAACCACTGGCGGCACAACTTCTTCTACCGGTTCTGGTTCTTCAACTTTCGCTGCCTTTTTCTTCGGCTCTTCTTTCGCTTCGGGCTCGTCGGTTTTCTTCTTGCGGCTTTTTGGTTTCTCTTCGGTGAGTTCGATTTTCGAAACCACTTTCAGGTTAACCGTTGGCTCAGCTTTTACGCGCGTGATTTCTTCTTCAACTTTTGGCGCTTCTACTTTTTTCTCCTCAACAGCCACAACCTTTTTCTCTTTCGGTTTGGCATCGCCACCTTTACCGGAATTCTGGTTCAGGTCTTTGATCAGGATTTCATCCTGGTCGTTGTCGCGGTCGCGTTTGTCCACGCGCGGAGCGTCTTCATCCAACGCAATAGATTCTTTGCGCACACGCGTAGTGAGTCCAACGAGTTTCGACTCTTCTTTCTCTTCGCGATCCTGCGCAAACTCATTCATCAACTCGCGGTACATCGCTTCCGAAATCTTCTGATTCGGATTACGGTCGATCTTGTGACCCTGGTCTTCGAGAAATTCGAAAATACGGTCGATCGAGACGTTGAGTTCGCCTTTTACTTTACTGAGACGGATTGTATTTGCCTGTTCTGTCATAGATATGCCTGCCTTCCCGGCCGGCGGGTACAAAGATCGGAAAAACAAAGCGGATAGCAGCTATTGCATCCGCCTTGCTCCTCCTGTGTTTTATTCAAATTCCGAACGGAGAATACGCTTCACTTCCTGGACAGTTTCCACTTCAAGGTCGGTGCGTTTCACCAGTTCTTCGTCGCTGAGTTCGAGTACCGATTTAGCCGTATCGCAGCCAATCGACTTGAACGCATCGAGAATCCATGCTTCAATTTCATCAGAGAATTCATCAATACCAACGTCTTCAACGTCCTCGTCAGTATCGCGGTATACATCAATTTCATAGCCGGTTAAGCGACCTGCCAGGCGGATATTGTGCCCGCCCTTGCCGATAGCCAGGGAAACCTGGTCGGGTTTCAGGAATACTTCGGCGCGTTTGCTCTCTTCATCCAGTTTGATGGAAGTGATTTTCGCCGGGCTGAGTGCACGCTGGATCAGGAGCTGTGCATTGGCCGTATAATTGATCACGTCGATATTTTCATTGCGCAATTCGCGGACAATTCCATGAATACGTGAACCTTTCATACCCACGCAGGCCCCAACCGGATCGATGCGGTCGTCGTATGATTCTACGGCTACTTTCGCACGTTCGCCCGGTTCGCGGACAATCTTCTTGATGGTGATCAATCCGTCGTAAATCTCCGGAACTTCCATTTCGAACAATTTCTCGAGGAACGACGGAGCTGTACGGGAAAGGATAATTACCGGTGAGCTGTTACGCATATCCACTTTGAATACAACGGCACGAACGGCATCGCCTTTCTTGAAAAAGTCGCCCGGGATCTGCTCCGTTTTCGGAAGGATCAATTCGTTTCCTTCGTCGTCGAGGATCATGGTTTCTTTCTTCCACACCTGGTAAACCTCGCCGGTGATTACATCACCAACGCGTTCTTTATATTTTTTATACAGTGAGTCTTTTTCGAGATCAAGTACGCGCGAAACAAGGTTCTGGCGAATGGCAAGAACTGCACGGCGGCCGAAATCGTCGAGCTTGATGCGGTCTGTTACCTGCTCACCGATTTCGAAATCCGGTTCGATTTTACGTGCAGTAACCAGCGCAATGTGGCGGTTCTCGTCGTAATCAAAACTGTCTTCGGCAAATTCATCGTCAACGATTTCACGGTTGCGCCAGATCTCAAGGTCACCACGTTCCGGGTTAACGATAACGTCGAAGTTCTCGTCACTTCCCCAGCGTTTGCGGATCATGCTCCGGAATACGTCTTCCAGGATGCTCATCAACGTTGCACGGTCGATGTTCTTGATGTCTTTGAATTCCGAAAAGGATTCAATCAGATTGATGTTTTCCATTGTTAGGGTATTAAATCGGTTTGCCCGTTGTAACAGACTTGTTGTATGTTCAGAATTTGATTACGATTTTCGTTTCTTTTATTTCCGGGAACTTCAGCGAAAGATTTTTTTCAACGTTCTGTTTTGCTTTCCGTCCTTCAATTCTCTCTTTGGTTATTTGCAGCACTGTGATCCCTTCTTCATTTGCAGAGACCAGGTTTCCATTAATTTTTTTGCCGTCAATAAGTTTTACATCCACTTCTTTGCCAATGTTCTTCGTGTACTGGCGAAGGACTTTGAACGGCTGGTCCAGTCCGGCTGACGAAACCTCGAGTTCAAAATCTTCTGTTTCACGGTCAAGACTATTTTCAATGAACCGGCTCACGCTAACACACTGGTTGATTGCCACACTTCCTTCACGATCAATTAACACAATGATTTTATTCATCGGTGTTACATGAACATCAACGAGGAAGCAATCAGAATCCTGAAGTGCTTGTTCCGCCAGTTCGCGGATATGTAATGGGCTAATCATGGCAAAAAAACAGGGGACTAAACGTCCCCTGGTCTCAATTATTCGTAAACAGGGTGCAAATATACAACAAAAAACCTTTCAAGTCAATAGGTAAAATTCCGAAACCTAATTCCGACCAATACGTATAATTGAAGGATAAAATTGGTTAAATTGCCGATTAAGAAGTCGTTCTTTCTGTATTGATACAGACCCGAAATGGCACCATTATTCACCTAAAACCCATGATCACATGGAGCCAAAAAAACAAACCCAATGGAGAAACTGGCTTCCGGCTAAAGGCCTGTTTCTCTGCACATTACTGATGAGTTCAGGATTGGAAATTATTGCCCAGAACAGCAATGGAACCGGTTCGAGCAAAATCACAGTAGGAGAAATTGTCATGTACGTATCGATTATCCTCGTGGTAATCGTAGTAGCATGGTTCTTTGCGTCCAGGCAAACGGACAAAATCGACAAAGAACACCATGATCACATGGTACATCACCCTCCGAAGAAACACTACGATCATCCCAATGATCCGCATTTTAGAAAATTGAGGAAGAAAACGTCTTAAGCTCCCGTTCCCTAAACAAGAACAAACCTAAAAAGCCGCCTGGTCAAGTACCGGGATGGCTTTTATTTTTCTTTAATGGCGTGGGCGATTGTTTTTCTTTTAGCCACAAAGGCGCGAAGAAATTGCCTGGCTACCTGCTAAAACCGGAAGTGGGTGGTACGACCTCACATCGCACCACCTGACACCACTATTGTACTTTCTCGCCGTTCTTGTATTCCTGCTCAAGAAGCACACGGCCTTCTGTATCGTAGTAGATCCATTTGCCATCCGGCTTGCTCACCTTGCGCGTCTTATACACTTTCTTTCCGTTCGCTTTGGTGAGCACGTACTCTTTTACTTTCACCAGCTTGTGGTGCGTTATACTTTGCTTTTCGCCGGTGATGTAATAGTTGATCGTTTTCCCCGACAATTTTCCATCCGTGTAATGCGTCACTGTTTTTAGTCCGCCGGTTTCATAATAGAATTTCCATTCTCCGTCGAGCTTGTCGTAATTATATCGTCCCGTTTCCTCAACAATTCCATGCACGCTCCACGTAGTCCACGTGCCGTGTTTCATTCCGTATTTATACGCGCCCTGCTGGTGCATTTTTCCATTGTCCCACCAGTATTCCCACTTCCCGGTTTTTCTCGCTTTCAGGTATTGCCCGGAGTAATTCACCTTTCCGTTGTAGTACCAGCCTTCCCACTTCCCATCCATTCTTCCCTTCACAAATGTTCCGTGATCTTTCGGGTTTCCATTGTCCCACCACGAATTCCATTCGCCTTCCTCTTTCCCCATCACCAGCACTCCCTCCTGGAGTTTCTGCCCGTTCTCAAACCAGATGGTCCACAGTCCATCGCGGATTCCCTCGGTGAATGTTCCTTCTTTGTACTTCTGTCCGTTCTCGTACCAGAACGTCCACAAGCTATCTTCCTTGTCGTTCTTGTACCAGCCGTCCATTTCCATCTGCGTGGAATTCTCAAACCAGTATTGCCAGTGTCCGTCGCGCAAATCGTTTTTAAACTCGCCTTTCATCTCAACGCTGCCGTCCGTTTTGTACCACGTCCACACGCCTTGTTTTTTATCATTGATGTAAGGGCCCTCGAAACTTACGGTGCCATCGGGGTACCAATGTGTGGCCAACCCATTTTTCATTCCGTCGCTGAACTCTTCTTTCGCATCAAGTATTCCTTCCGGTGTCCAGAATGTCCACGTAGAATCTTTCGCACCGTTGCGGTAAATTCCTTCGCACCATTTGCTTCCATTGTCGAACGCGAGAATAACTTTTCCGTACCCGTTCTTCACAATTTGCTTTCCGTCTTCACTCCACAGGCTCACATAATATTGCCGGCCATTCCTGTATTCGTATTCCTGTGAAGGACGGCCATTGGGATACCACTCTTTCCAGAAACCATTTTTCTTCCCTTTGTTGAATTCGCCATCTTCTTTTTGCTTGCCGTTCGGGTACCACGACATGTATTTTCCCTGCAGCGTATCGTCTTCGAAATATCCGTCGCTTTCCGGTGTTCCGTTTTCCTGGTAATACTGGAAATGCCCGTCCTTCACGGAGAGCCAGTTGAAATTGTGAAACTTGATTTTATACTGTTCAATGCTTTTCACATTTCCATTCTCGTAGTAGGAAGTCCATGTGCTGTCCGGAACATTTTCGATGTACCTGCAAATGAGAAACGGCTCTCCATTCGGGTACCAGTATTTGGCAGGCCCGTTTTTCTTTCCGAGATAAAAACTTTCCTGTGCTTTTAAGCCGCCTGTGTCGTAATAAAAAAGCCAGACGGAATCTTCCTGTCCTCCTTTGTAATAACCCACCCGCTGCAGCTTCCCACTCTGGAAATAATACACGCATTTGCCGTGAAGACGCCCGTCAAGCCATGATTCTTCGCTCTTCTTGTGTTTTTTTGTTTCCTCGTCGTAGTATTCAGTTTTTTTCTCAGGCTTGCGGTTTGCCGGAGGCTGATCGGTTGTTTTATTTTTTTTATTCTTTTTCGGCTCTTCGTAAAGAGGAACCTGCGCCCGGATGGACACTGAAAAAACGAGCAAAAGAAGGGAGAACCAATATTTCATGAGATAATAACGCTGGATTGGCGAAAAGTTGCGCCCTCCGAATGGATCAGGACGGACAAAACTATGTGAAAAGCCTGTTTTCTACGAAAAGTCTTTTGTTTTTTAATGAACATCTTGCTGTGGGGAGGTGGGAGGAGGTCTTAACGCTGAAAAGGCTAATAGCCCTTTGAGGGTTGGGACCCTTGCGGGTGACAGGAGGCCCTAACGCTGAAAAGGTTAATAGCCCTTTGAGGGTTAGGACCCTTGCACCAATTCATCCACCACATCGCGGATTTCCTGCCGCGCCCGGATAGTCTCCTCTTCCGTAGTCGTGGCGCCCAGCGAAATACGCACACAGGAGCGCGCTTCCTCTTCGGTGAGGCCCATAGCGCGCAATACGTGCGAAGGATGGTCTTCTGCCGACGTACACGCCGATCCGGTTGCCAATGCGAGATGCGGGAGCTTCCTGATGAGTTTATCTGCACGCACACCTTTGAGCAAAATGTTGCTGGTATTTGGCAAACGGTTTTTCACACTTCCGTTGATGAAACCCCGGTCGTCTTCGGTGATGTACTGCTCCAGTCTTGTTCTCCACGCCGAAAGCCGTGATGCAACATCCCAGGTTTCGTGCAACGCAATTTCTGCTGCGCGACCCAATCCAACAATTCCGGGAACATTCAACGTGCCGGAGCGCAAACCACGTTCGTGTCCGCCGCCGTGAATCAATGGCAGCAACGACACCCGCGGATTTTTTCTTCGCACAAACAATGCACCCGCACCTTTGGGGCCGCCGAATTTATGTGCAGATATGCAGCAACAATCAATACCCAGTTCGGTGACATCAATGCGCATTTTTCCAAATGCCTGCGTAGTATCGCTGAACAAAATGGATCCGTTGCGATGAACAATTTCTGCCAGCGAAGAAATATCCTGCACGGTCCCGGTTTCGTTGTTCGCAAGCATAATGGCAACGAGAATTGTATCGGGGCGCAAAACAGCCTGAAGCTCATCGCGGCCGATCAATCCTTCACGATTAACCGGAAGTATGGTAATCTCAAATCCTTCTTTACCGAGTTCATCGCAAACATCGAGCATGGCTTTGTGTTCCGTAGCCACCGTTACAATGTGCCTGCCTTTTGTGGTGTACGTTTTCGCTATGCCTTTGAGTGCGGTGTTGATGGATTCTGTGGAGCCGGAAGTGAAAATAATTTCCTGCGGCTCACAACCCATCAATGCAGCTACCTGTTCGCGCGATTTTTCAACGGCCTCATTGGCAAACCATCCGAAACGGTGTGTGCGGCTTGCGGCGTTACCGAATTCGTGAGAAAAAAAAGGGAGCATCGCCTCGAGCACACGTGGGTCAACGGGAGTTGTTGCGTTATGGTCGAGGTAAATGGGAGATTGCATGTGCAAATATAGGCTGGAGGAGTATTTAAGTAGGCGAGTAGGCAAGATTGAAACTTCCCTACTCGCCTACTCTCATACTTGCCTCCTTAGAAAAAAAGGAGGGTGTCGTCTCCCGTCGACACCCTCCGGAATGTTCCCCGAATAAAACACACGAAATCGGGGAGGAGGCAAATTAGCCGGGTGAACCTTTTGCTGAGAACAACAGCTACGGGGTTAAAAGCAATTGGCCCACCCGGCCGTACTGTTACTGGTGCGTAAGCGTAATTTTTGTCCATGCAGGAACTCCGTTCACTTCGATCTTAATGAAGTAAACTCCTTCCGCCATGTCACTTGTATTGATTTTATGATTGACTTCTCCTGCACCTTGCAGGCTGATAGCTTCTTCCTTCGCCATGCGTCCGGAAACATCGTACAGCATAATCTTCACGGTACCCGCGCCGTTAGCAGTGAACGTCACGTTCAGCGCATCATCACCGGGATTTGGTGAAACAGCCAGTGTTTGCTGCACCGTGTTCACATCCATCGTACCTACTTGTGATTGTGCCGACACCCAGTAGCACGTAGAATCGCAGAACACCTGGTTGGAATCGTACACCGTTACGCACACGTAATACGTTCCGTTGGTTGCGTACACGTGTGAAGGGTTCATCGCGGTGCTGTAATTGCCATCACCAAAATCCCATGAATAGTAACCATTGCTTCCAAGCGTTGAACTCGTGATGTAGAAAACATAACCGAGTGAATCGATCCAGGTGAAGTCAACAATACATCCGCCTGAACCTTGTGCAGTAACCGTGTAACAGGTAGAATCGCAGAACTGCTGGAGCGAATCATATACAGTGAGACAAACGGTATATGTTCCCGCAGTAGCATAGCTATGAACCGGGGATTGCTGTGAACTGTAATTTCCGTCACCGAAATCCCATAGATAAGCTGCACCGGCTCCTACTGTGGATGTTCCCGTGAAGTAAGTAGATCCGGTAGTATCGCTCCACGTAAAATCAGCAGAACAACCGGAACTGGTTACCATAACCGGTAAGCAGAGACTATCCATGCAATTGGAAGATGCATTATATACAGAGAAACACACCATATATGTTCCCGGAGCGGAAAACGTGTAAACCGGATTTTGCATCATTGACGAACTGCTGTTATCGTCGAACCACCAGTAGTAATTTGCACTCGCACTCTGGGCCGGCGAAACAATTCCCGTAAACGTCGTAGTCAGTCCGTTCGTAGTATAACTGAATGTTGCGGAACATTGTGCCGTAGCCCA
>DATHKF010000355.1:0-4182 GCA_035489505.1 Bacteroidia bacterium
GGGTATGTTCCAGGGGCAAACCCGGTGTAGTTATTTGTTCCTGAGAATGCGCCGCCATTCACAGAGAAACTATACGGAGCCGTTCCACCGGTTACTGATCCGATTGAGATAGTGCCTGTGGATGCCGCGCAGGCCGAAGGACCTGTTGTAACGGATAACGCGGTCGGTGGCGGTGTGTTGCTCACCGTAATGTTCTGCGAAATTGTACAGCCGTTCGCATCTTTGGCAACTACGGTATAAGTACCAGCTGCTAAAGCAGTGAACGTTTGTGTGGAAGAAAATGTTCCTCCGTTGAACGAGTACGTAAATGGAGCTGTTCCACCTACCGGCGTTTGTACAGTGATGGATCCAGTGGGCGATGAGCACTTACTGAATGTGCTCGAACTGTTAAGCAAAGTCGGCCCCGGTGTAGTTGTAATAGTTATTGTTGTGGTGAATGAACATCCTGTCACATCTTTCACAACAAGGGTGTGTGTGCCTGCGGCCAGCCCGGTATAATTTGTTGTGCTGGAAAAAGAACCGCCATCCACAGAATATGTGAATGGACTTCTTCCACCGGTAACTGCACCCAATGTAAGCGTTCCGTTAGAAGCCACACAACTTGTTTGCGTGGTGGTAGTCGCAACGGCACTGGGAACGGTATTCGTTACAAGAATCTGTTGCGAGAGCTGGCAATTGTTCGCATCCTTCACTTTCACCGTGTGTGGTCCTGAGGTAATACCGGTGTAGGTGGTAGTTGTTGAAAGCGTTCCGTTGTCAATAGTGAACAGGTAAGGGGCTACGCCACCTGTAACCGTTCCGAGATTTATTATTCCGTTTGCATTGCCGCATGTGGAACTGGTAATCTGAACGGCTACTGATGTGGGTCCACCTGAACTGCTCACTACGGCTGTTCGCGTAAATGTACACCCATTAGCATCCTTTACCGTTACTGTATATGTGCCCGGAGGTCTGCCCGGGTATGATGTTGTAGAAGTAAAATTACTTCCGTTCACAGAATACGTAAACGGACCTGTTCCTCCTGTAGTTGCTCCGATGGTAAGCGTTCCTGTTGGTGATGCACAATTGGAAGCCGTAGTTGTAACAACTAAAGCAGTAGGGTTGCCGAACAGCGTGATATCCACAATAGTGGTGGATGAACATCCGTCATCAGTAACCTTATGTGATACACTGTGCGTCCCCGCGCCGGTAAAAACGATTCCGCCTGGATTGACTGCCGTGGAGTTGATCGGGGATGCACCTGCAAAGCACCAGAAATGTGTGCCCGACGAACCTGTATTTGCAAAGCTGAATGAGTTTCCTGCAGCACATTGACTGGACGCTGATGTGACATTAAACGTGCTCGATGGAGTGATCATCACCTTGATGAAATCCACCTGAATTTTTTCATCGCCTTCTTCACCGTTGTTCGATTTTAAATGAACGGTGTAATTGCCCGGTGTGTTATACACGACTACTGGATTTTGCTGGAGCGATGTTACTGTATCGCCACCATCAAAAGTCCAGGTCCATCCGGTTGGATTTTCCGTGGTTAAATCTGTAAACTGTATCGAGTCGCCGGCACAGATCACGGTTGTGTTAGCCGTGAAATCCGCAACAAGCGACGGGGCAAAATTCCCAGGCGTTTTTGCCTGCGAGTCAAAGACACTCAATAATAGAATGCCCAAAAAGAGAAACATTTTGTTCATGGGTTTTGGTGTTTGATGAGGTTACAATTTCACGCAAACCGTATCCGGCAAACCTGGGAGATGGTTCGCTGGCAAATCAGGCACGATACAGGAAAGGGGGGATCAATTCTTGCAACGGGCCTTCACCGCATTACGTTTTACGCTCTGCAAATGTATTTCCGGGAAGAGGCAGTGAATTGCACAAAACAACGCATGTGTTGTACTTTTCGAATCTCAGGTCAGACTGTTCCTGTAATCGAGCGGAGTTTGTCCTACATTCTTTTTGAAGAACCGCACGAAGTACGCATCGGTATCGAAATGCAGGAGGCTCGAAATTTCTTTCACGCTCAGGTTGGTGGCGTACAACAGGCGTTTCGCTTCGAGCAATATTCTTTCGTGAATAAGGTCGGTTGCTGTACGGCCCGTTTCTTTTTTGCTGAGCGCATTCAGGTAATTGGTGGAAATGTTCAGGAGCCCGGCGTATTGAAAAGCCGTGTAATGGTTCAGGTAGTTCACCGCGATCAGTTTTTTGAACTCCTGGATTTTCGGATTAACCGTGGCAATGCTGTTCGTTTCAAATATGCAGTTGTCAATAAAAAACTCTTTGATTTTCAGCAACGCAATATTCAGGTACGAGCTCAGTATTTCCCGCTTCAATGTGCTCTTACTGTCTAAAGCGGAATTCAGTGTGGCGGAAATTTCCGCCAGGTTCCCGAAAGCGCTTTCCTCCATTTTTATGACGGGAGAATATTGCGTGAAATCGTAAAACTGGAATGTATCGATGAACGACTGTCCCGGGTTCAGTTGCAGAAACTCTTCCCGGAAACAAATCACATAACCCCGTGCGTTCGCTGATTTTAGTTTGTGCACCTGCGTGGGAGATACAAAATGCACGGAGTTCTTTTCGATATCATATTCGTTGAAATCGATTTCATGTTTGCCACTGCCTTCGGTAAACACCATCAGCTCATAAAAATTATGACGGTGGGGAAGGACGTCCGAATAATTTTCCTTCTCACCCAGGGTGATCACGTCAAAATCTACGCGCTTGAGGTTTTTGGCGTGGAGGTTATGTACGGGAATGATTGTCATAGTTGATCAAGGCTCCGAACAAGGTATAAAATTATCGGGTAGTCTGCATGACCATATATCGAAGAGGCGGCCCGGTACAAAAAGAGCCTGAGTTTTCGCCCAGGCTCTTTTTATTTTAGGAAACAATTATTCTGTTTTCACCAATGGAATGGATCGTACATTTTCACGGGTCGTGACCCGGCATGTGTATATTCCGGCTTAATCAAATCCTTCGGAGAAGAATTCTTCCAGCGTTAGATCAAAAGCTTCCGCCAACTTAACAAGGTTCACATAAGTAATATTAGATCCTCGTTCCCATCGACCGTAATGTGTCCTGGAAAGTTGGTGATCCAAGGCAAAAGCCTCGCCGCTTTTATATCCTTTTGCAACCCTCAAGTCTTTGATGCGCTTAGCTAAGTGGGATATTTCCGATGGTTTCCTCTTTTTACTCCCTCTTTTGGCCGTCTTTTCCATATAACAAAGCACGGTTAAAGGCACGTTTATGTCCACGACATAAACGCGTCCGATATATATGCGTCCGACATATATGTAATTTTATATATTTGTTGTCATTAGTAAAGAACAATAACAGCGTCTAGCTGTAATTCCTCAAATGGAAACTAGAAAATTTCAAAAGCGCAGGAATTACAAGTTACACGCTCGCGTCAAAGGCGCGGGCTGTGGACTTGTCCTGCGCAACGGTATCCAGTACCGCCATTGCGGACGATCCTCATGTCCGCGCCCCATTTTTTTCGTGGCATTTTAACCGGACAGGGGATGAAAAACGAAGATCACCCGAAAGGGAAAATCCCTTGCACGGTTGCCGTAGCGATCATAAGGGGTTATGCACACAGAAGCAACTTGGTGGAAGTAACAACGTCCTGTTGTTACTTCCACGTGTGCAGGTTGACCATTTAGAAAGTCAAATGGTCATTTTAGAAAATAAATTGGACAGGTGAAGTTGAATCATATACATTGTCGTGCGTGTTCCCCGATCGCACGAGTTTTAGTAAGGAGCGATCACTATTCCCCCTGTGGTTTTTAGTTCCTTAATGTCGGTCGCCGTGTTCCCCGGCGGCTGATCGCTTAACAACCACCGCTTGGGGCGGGAGTTGGTGACGTTGGGTCTATGGCTGTCTTGCCATAGCGGGAGTTTCCATTTGCAAAATGCGCGGTCGGCAAAGCCCAAATGCTTTGCCCGGTTTTCAGTATTCATTTAATCTATACAGAACAAAACAGAAAATTTTTATCGCTGACGATTGCATGTGAACTCAAAACTAAATTTTCAATTAATCTAAAATCAAATCACCCAATGAGAAACACTTCTCCCTTGAGAGGAAGTAAAATACTTTTTCTCGCCGGAATGCTTGCACTGAGTGTGCAGGGCATTTCACAAACAGCTACACCGACCGTGTTTGAACAATGGAACACCCAAAGTGGCAGC
>DATHKF010000356.1:0-6058 GCA_035489505.1 Bacteroidia bacterium
ATATTCAAATCGATGTGTCCGGTGTTTTCCGAATTCGCAGTAGATGTACGCATCAGTGCATTTCCGGAAAACAGGATCTTATTCGTGGAATCCGAAAACCTCGGTTGGACCGTTTGAAAATTCATTACTCCGCCAATGGCATCACTGCCATACATAACGGATCCCGGGCCGAAAAGAATTTCTGTACTTTCCAGCGCGTTTGCATCCAGTGAAATAACATTCTGCACATTTCCTGCGCGAAAGACTGCAGTGTTCATGCGCACACCATCGACCACCAGCAACACCCTGTTGGTAGCCATGCCACGCAGCATCGGTGAACCGCCACCCAGTTGACTTTTCTGGATGTAGGCATACCCACTTGTTCCCAACAGGTCCGCCGTTGTCTGCGGATTCTGAAAGGCAGCATCCTTCATGTTTATCTTCTCAATACGATTGGGAGTTTCAATTTTTGATTCTTCCCAACGGTTGGAGGAGATCACCACTTCACCCATTGAAATATTGTTTTCCTTCAGGCCCACTTTGAATTTCATGGCCTCTACCTGCTGGTAACTGTAAGCAGTTAATTCGTACCCCAGGTACTTGAAGAAAATACTGTCGGCTGTCTTGAAAACGGAACCATCGATCTGTCCTTTTCCATTGGTAACAGCCGACACGTTCGGGTTGTTGGAATACACCACTACGCCGGGCATGGTCTGCTGGGTGACATTATCCACAACCGTAATGGTCTGTGAGAATGCCACGCACGTACACACGATGCCCGTGATGAGCAAAATGATCTTTTTCACTGGTAATTTTTTTAGAATAGTTGTAAACGCAATTCAGGACAGGCATAGAAACTATGCTGTCGCGAACGAGCAAAAAAAGTTTTTGCTAAACGGTTAAACCGTTTTTGGTGGAGGGCTTGTTATGGCAAGCACCGGTGAAGAGTAATGCTGCGGATATTCGCAGGTAAATGCTGTGGTGGTTTCGAATACCGCGTAATCGTGTTTTTCAGGCTGGGAATATACGTGGGACAAGAGTTTGAACAGATCTTTTGCCGGATTGTTTCCGTCATTTTTGCGGTTCATATTTTTCTTGATCAGCTCATCGAGGCTGGCAAAGAGTTCTGTTTCCTGGGTATCACTCACGCAATAATAAACGATGGTAGATTCATCAATGATTACTTTTCTTACAATGTCATACATCATGCCCTTGTACTTAAACTCCTTGCTGTGTTCCCACTCGAGCAGGGTTTCAGTTTCAGGCGTAACAGTAATGACGGCCAATTCGCCCTCAGGCACACCCTGGCGGATCTGCTCTTTTATTTCTTTTCTGACCTGGCGTTGCTGAATTTTAAAAACCACCAAAAAGCCCACCAGGTTAAAGGCGAAAACACACAGGAGCAGTATGGCGGCTATTCTTTTCAATCGTTCAGAAAATAGGGGCACTCGGCGGGGACGCATTCTTACAAATATACGCGAGAATTGGCAAAAATACGACTGAAAATGATGGGTGGTAAGCATGTTTCTGCCAATACGGCACAAAAAGTGGCATGGCACTACCTTTGACAAACGAAGTTATGGCCGGCTGGAAACGTCATCTTATTCTTTTGAAGGAGTTATTTCCTTTCACGTTCGTGGTGGTGCTCTGGCTGATCCATCTTCTCCAGGAATTCATGGGCACATCGTTTGCCGATTATTCATTGTATCCGCGTACGCTGCACGGACTCGCGGGAATTATAACGGCACCGTTGCTGCACGCCAACTTTTCGCACCTCATCGGCAATTCAGTTCCGCTCATTGTTCTGGGGATGCTGCTGTTTTCGAACTACAAAGAAATTGCCGGAAAGCTTTTCTGGATGGTCTATCTCACGAATGGAATTGTGCTCTGGTTGTTTGCGCGCGACGCGTTTCATCTCGGGGCCAGCGGCGTGGTTTACGGACTCGCTTTCTTTTTATTCTTCAGCGGATTCATCCGGAAAATTCCACGGCTCACCATGCTTTCGTTCCTGATTGTATTTCTGTACGGAAGTATGGTTTGGGGAGTTTTCCCGTTCGATCCACAGGTTTCGTGGGAAGCCCATTTATACGGCGCTATTTCCGGATTGATTTTCGCATACGTTTTGCGCAGGCAGGGACCGCAGCCAATAAACTACTGGGCAGACGAAGAGGAAATTGAATCGCTCGAAAGCAGTTTGACGGAAGAAGAAAAGATGTTGCTTACTCCTGAACAGCTTGCGGAACTCGAAAAGAAACCGGAGACGAAACCGGACGTAAATTCTTCGGAGGCGATCAGGATCAACTATGAGTACAAAGAAAACGATGTGCAGATTAAAAAATGATGTGCAAATGTGCAGATGCGCGCGTGCCTTCACACCGTCAGCCCTCGGCTCCGCACCGTCAGCCCTCGGCTCCGCTCGGTCTGACAAGTAGGCTTCGCCCAGCGAGTCGTTTAGCGAGATCAGCAATTACGCGTTTACGAAATCCAGTAGTGAAACCGCTTGTCAGACCGTGGTGAGCAGGGAGATCAGCATATTCTTCGAAGGCAGGTGCTCAGAATTCGACGGGCAATCATCATTCAACGACGGAAACGTCCCAGTGAGCGGAATCCATCAGCACATTAGCATATCAGTAATCACCACATTAGTTACCTTCGCGGCATGAATATTTTATCAGTCGAAAACGTTTCCAAGTCGTATGGTCTTAAAGTGCTGTTTTCCGGGGTTACGTTCGGACTTTCCCAGGGCGAGAAAGTAGGGTTGGTTGCACGGAACGGTGCAGGAAAATCATCATTGCTGCGCATTATTTCAGGTGAGGACAATGCAGATAGCGGGACTGTCTCCATGCGCAAAGACATCAAAACTTCTTTTCTTCACCAGGATCCGCAGTTTGATCCGAAACTGAATATTCTGGAGGCAGTATTGTCGTCCGGATCGGAACTGATGCGCACTGTGCGTGAATACGAAGAGTGCATCGAGGAGTTGACTGCTGATCCCAGTGAAAAGAACCAGGAGCGGATGCAGGACCTGAACAACAAGATGGATCTGTTGCAGGGCTGGGATCTTGAACAACGTGTGAGTACGATCCTTGGAAAACTTGGATTCGATCATTTCACGCATAAAGTGTCGACACTTTCCGGCGGACAAATCAAACGTCTTGCATTGGCGCAGGTCCTTGTAGATGAACCCGATCTTCTGGTGCTTGATGAACCTACAAACCATCTCGACATTGATATGATCGAATGGCTGGAGAGTTATCTCACGGGTCGCGATATGACTTTGTTGCTGGTGACGCACGACCGGTATTTTTTAGATGCGGTGAGTGATCGCATTGTTGAACTCGAAGATGGAAAACTGTTTCGTTACGACGGCGATTTCAGTTACTACATGGAGAAGAAAGCAGAGCGCGAGGAACAACAGGCTTCTGAAACTGAAAAAGCAAAAAATCTTTATCGCCGCGAACTGGAATGGGTGCGGAAAAGTCCACGTGCACGCGGTACAAAACAGAAAGCGCGTACCGATGCGTTCAAAGGTGTGGCCGAACGCGCAAAAGGTCCGGAGAAGCGGGAAGACCTGAAACTGGAA
This sequence comes from Bacteroidia bacterium, assembly GCA_035489505.1. Lineage (GTDB taxonomy): Bacteria > Bacteroidota > Bacteroidia > Palsa-965 > Palsa-965. The sequence continues at coordinate 3,563 of DATHKF010000356.1, forward strand.
GTGAAAATGACTCGCCTGGGAGGAAAAATCCTGGAGATGGTGAACATTAAAAAGAAGTACACTTCGCGAAATGAAGAAGGAAAAGAAGTTGAGAAAATAATTCTCGACGGATTTGATTATACATTCAAGAAGGGGGAGAAGATTGGTATTTCAGGAAAGAATGGCTCGGGAAAATCAACACTGCTCAATATTCTTTTGGGATTAGAACCTTGCGATTCGGGAAGAATTCAAACCGGCGAAACGGTTGTGTTCGGATATTATTCGCAAGGCGGAATGAAGCTGAAAGACGATTACCGTGTGATTGAAGTGATGAAGGAAATTGCGGAGTTTTTTCCAATGGCCGATGGCGTGAAAATTTCTGCGAGCCAGATTCTCGAGCGTTTTCTTTTTACATCCCAGATGCAGTATAGCCTTGTGGGATCATTGAGTGGTGGTGAGCGCAGGAGACTTTACCTCTGCACACTGCTCATGAAGAATCCGAATTTTTTAATTCTCGATGAGCCCACGAACGATCTTGATATTCTCACACTTTCGGTGCTTGAAGATTTTCTTCTCGAATTTCCCGGTTGCGTGATCATTGTTTCCCACGACCGTTATTTCATGGACAAACTGGTTGACCACCTTTTTGTTTTTCACGGCGATGGAGTGATCCAGGATTTCCCGGGGAATTACACGCAATGGCGTGAACAGTTTCAACGTTCGGGGTACACGGCTCCGGGTTCGGAGGCGGTGAGCCAGGTAAGTAGTCAGATCCCCGCAGAAAAAACCGTTATGAACACGGTTAGTTCTTCAACCCGGAACCCGGAACCTGAAACAGCGAAGCGTAAACCGTCCTTCAAAGAAAAATTCGAATTCGAACAGCTGGAAAAAGAAATTCCTTCGCTGGAAAACGAAAAAGAAGCGATCACGGCTAAACTTTCAACGACAAGTGATCATGCCGACCTGGCCAAAATGTCTGCACGCTTTGCAGAGATTGAACATATTCTCGAGGCGAAAACACTCCGCTGGATGGAACTATCTGAAATAGTTCACGTATAACCGAACGTGCCTCTTCTGGAGCCGCAACGAAAATAACCCCGGATTTGCCGACTGTTCCCGTTGGCATCTGCTGGGCAGTGGATGAGGGGAGTTGTTTTTACCAATGAATGAAAGGGAATATTAAGTGTTATTTATCAGTATGCAGTGATGCCGGAAGCTGGCAAATTCCGGTCTTATGTTATGACCTGACCATTAAACCGGCGGGCCGTAATCAATTTTCTCCCTATGCAAGCAATTAACCGGATGTACCTTGTCGATGACGATGATATATTCCAATTTCTTACCCAAAAAGCCATTGCACAGACTGAACTCGTTGGTGAGATACAGGTGTTTTCCAATGGACTTGACGCATGGACTTTTCTGAACGAAGAACTCACGCGTCCTGAACATTTACCTGATCTGATCCTGCTCGACCTGGCTATGCCGGTGATGGATGGTTGGGAATTTCTCCATCGCTTTTCTGGTTTGCAGGGAAAACTGGAGAAGAAAATTCCGGTTTTTGTGGTTTCATCGTCCATCGATCCGATTGATGTGCATCGTGCGAAAGCAATTCCGCTGGTCACCGAATATGTAGTGAAGCCAGTGACCAAAGCAAAATTCATGGAACTGATCGAAAAGCTTTGAGTTTTTTTCTTCTAACTTGCAGCACTAAATTTTCAAACCAGTGAAGGCCCAGGTCCATACGGAGTGCGGTAAAATACTCGCAGAGCGGATTCAATCCCTGAAGCAACAGCTCAGCGAGTTAATCGAAGGGGCCAAGAACGATTCGAAAAGCACGGCAGGCGATAAGCACGAAACGGCACGCGCCATGATGCAGATCGAACAGGAAAAACTCACGGGCCAGCTCAATCAATTACTCTCGCAGCAGCAAGTGCTTGCACGCATCGATATTGAACACGCCACCGATCTTGTTGCCAACGGAAGTCTCGTGAAAACAGACCAGGGGTGGTTGTACATCAGTATTCCGCTGGGAAGAATTGCAGTCAAAGAAATTTTCGTGATGTGTCTTTCTGCACAATCGCCGCTTGGGTTGAAATTGTGCGGGCAGAAACCGGGGGGGAAGGTGGAGATGAACGGAACCGTGTATCTTGTGGAAACAATTCACTAAATCGTTCCGGGTTTCGGGTTAAGTTCCGGGTTAAAAATTCCCATGCCAGCTATAAAACCATTTCTTCAATCCTTGCTTTGGGGAATGGTTACGCTCATCCTGATCGTTTGTTATTTCCTGCTTGTGTTTTGCCTGAAATGGGGCGAGGAAATTTTCTCTTCCGGTTACGGGTTTGATGTGCTCCTGCGGGTTTTGGGTGTAGCCTCGCTCACCGTAGCCTTCTTCGCATTTCCGATAGCGGCGCTGGTTATTGCGCTAACCTATTCGCGTGTTTCCGAAACGGAACCGGGACGGATGGGAAAATACTTCGTGGCATTCGTGATTGTTGTGGGTATCGCGGGATTCTGGTG
>DATHKF010000357.1:0-5012 GCA_035489505.1 Bacteroidia bacterium
CTTTGAAAACCTCGAGGTTAATGTCTTTCAGGATATCGAGTTCGCCAAACGATTTGTACAATCCTTTGACCGAGATCACGGGTGCTGAAGGAATATGTGAATCCGTGTTTTCCATTACCTGAACCAGTTTGCGATCTGTACAATGGTTACTTCTTCAATAAATACAAGGAACATGGCGAGGACCACGGCCTGGTTGGCTGCGCGCCCAACGCCGCGCGTTCCGGACATGGCGTTATAACCTTTGTAGCAGCCAATGATTCCGATGGTGAATCCGAATACGGTTGATTTAAAAACGGAAGAGAATACATCAAGAAACGTAATGGTTGAAAATCCATTTTTGAAAAAACTGACGAGACTCGCTGCTTCGTTCGCATGAACGCTCAGGTACGAACCCATGAGTGCTACAAATCCGCAGTACAATCCTAGAATGGGAACGGTAATGGTGGTGGCGAGCACACGCGTAGTAACGAGGTACTTGAACGGATTGATTGCAGAAACTTCCATGGCATCGATCTGTTCAGTTACGCGCATGGAGCCGAGTTCCGCGCCGATACTTGATCCTACTTTTCCGGCACAGATCAACGCGGTGACGAGCGAAGCCAATGCGCGAACAATTGCGATGGAAATAAGTGATGGCAACCACGATGTTGCACCGAATTCAGCCAGCGAGGGCCGTGATTGTTTCGTGAAGACAATTCCGGTAACAAAACCGGTGAGTGTAATCAAAGGGAGCGCTTTCAAACCAATCTCGTAGCACTGATTGATGACCTCGCGAAAGTGAAACGGTGGTTTGAATACTTCTTTGAAGAACCGGCGGACAAAACGGTACGCGTCATAAACACCAATAAAATAGTGATCAAGACCTTTGTTGAGTACGTATTTGCCGGGTGTGCGGTGCGACACGGTTGATGGTTTGATGCGTTGAGGTTGCAAAAACCAGTCCCTGCTATTCGGAAGGCTTGCACGCTGTTGTGCTGTTGGGTGAGTGGATGAAATGAGTATTCCCCATGCAGGGTGAATTGCACAGTTTGGGGAAAATGTTGCCTGATTGGTTTGATGCTTCGGGATGGGTTGCTTAAGTATTGAATGCCGCTTTTGCTGACGCCGATGACGCATAGTCAATCCCGGATTCAGAGGAGAAGTACGCGCATCCTTTTCTGGAGCATTTCTCTGTGAAACTCTGTGGTTAATTTTTACCAGTTGATACTATCCCCACGAAACACATTCAAATCTACATCGCCCTCAATTCCGTTGAGATTGCCCTCAGCGGAATATTGCCAGAACATCCACTCGCGGTTATCCGAAAGTTTGGGTTCCTCGTCGATGGAGCGGATCCAGATGGGACACTGCGGAAAATTTCCCTTGATGTACAAATCATAGAATCCGTGAGTGACGTAAATGACCGGCGGTCTTCCGTAATTCTTCGTGATCGTATCCACGTAAATCTTGAATTCAGCAAGAATTTTTTGATGCGATTGTCCGGTAATGCAGTTTCCTTCTTCTTCAAGATCAACGATGGGAAGAATGTAATGTCCCGGAGGAACGGCAGCTGTAAAATTACGTGCCTGTTCGTCTCCTGTTTTGCAGAGCCTGAAAAAATGGTAAGCGCCCACTGCGTATCCCGAAGCGCGGGCCTGTGCGAGATACTCCGTAAAATTTTCGTCTTTATAATCTCCGCCTTCGGTGGCTTTCATAAATACGAAAGAAATTTCTTCTCCCTTCAGATCTCGCCAGTTGATTTTTCCCTGGTGGTGCGAAATGTCGATTCCGCGGATTGGAAATTCATCGAGCGAAGGATAACCGAAACGAAGGATACCGGTCCAGTACAACAACAGGCCGAAGAGTGAGAATACAATGATCGTGGGTACGAAGAAGATGAGCAGCCTGCTTTTTATGCCGGGCTTCTTTGGTGCTTCGGATTCTTCAGGCTTTTCGTGTACCACGGTTTGGTAATCGCCGGTGCGTTAGTGATGCCGCCGACCTACATTATTTCAATGAATTGGTCAGGAGATAAGACCATGATCTCGGCTTCTTTAAAATCCTTTACATTTCTTGTGATGATACAGTCAATTCTATCAATGGACTGAGCTGCGACAATCTGAAGGGCATCTTCAAAATCTTTGTGCCGGGATTTCAAGGCCCGTTTGATGATATCGACATCGACGGCAACAACGGTCAGGTAATCCAGAAAATCGGAAAGTACTTCTCTCAACTCTTTTTCGCTCGCATATTTTTTGAGGACGTAGTGAGTAGTGGCAATCGAATGGGAGGAGGTATACAATTTGACCTGCTTATTTTCCGCTGCACTGAAGATTTGATTGGCGAACTTGCTAAAAGGCTTGCGATCGGCAATAAAGTCTATGAGAACGTTTGTATCGAGAAATGCCCTTTTCATGAATGCTTTTTGTCAAAGTATTCCCGCAACTCTTTTTTCTCGTCGAAATTCTTTGAAAGTTTAACTGAGCCAGCTATTCTTTTGAGTTTTGGAGACATGTCACTTCCTGGTCTCTTTTCGTGTATTAAACTTTCCAGGTAATTTTCAATCAGTTCAGACAAACTTCTTCCGGTCTGTTTGGCATAGACCTTAGCTTTTTCAATAATATCCTTTTGGACGGATAATGTCAGCTTGGTGATCATGATACGTATGATTTTTGTAAAGATACGTATTCTGGCTAAAAAAAACAACTATCTCGAAGTCCGCGCTCTGCCGAAATGCTTTTTCTGTGGGTTCTTGCCTGCAGTTTTTGGCCGGGCATGACCTGCATTTCCTCTGCGGCCTTGTTGTTGCTTCGGTGCTTTTACCGGATTGTGATTCGTCAATGGAAACGGATGATCATTTACGATCGCAATTTTCTTCGCAATGAGTCTTTCAATATCGCGGAGGTAATCTTTTTCTTCTGCGTCGCAAAACGAGTAAGCCGTTCCTTTGGCTCCTGCACGACCTGTCCGGCCAATGCGGTGAACGTATGTTTCCGGAATGTTGGGGATCTCGTAATTCACCACAAACTGCAGATCGTCCACATCAATTCCGCGTGCTGCAATATCGGTGGCCACAAGTACGCGTGTCGTTTGCGCTTTGAAATTGGTCAATGCCCGTTGTCTCGCATTCTGGGCTTTATTGCCATGTATGGCTTCCGACTTGATGTTGTGATTCGTGAGGAATTTCACAACCTTATCTGCGCCATGCTTCGTGCGTGTAAACACCAGTGCGGTTTTGATATCGCGATCCTTGAGTACTTCCAACAGCAGCGAATTCTTATTGACGAGGTCAACGAAAAAGACATACTGTTTGATGATATCGACCGTTGATGACACCGGTGTTACAGAAACCTTCGACGGATTATAAAGTATGGTGCTTGCCAGTTTGATAATTTCCGGCGGCATGGTTGCCGAGAAGAAAAGCGATTGCCGTTTTTTCGGAAGCACCGAGATCAATTTTTTTACGTCGTGGATGAAACCCATGTCGAGCATGCGATCCGCTTCGTCGAGTACAAAAATTTCTACATCACGCAGCGATAAATGACCCTGTTGCATCAGGTCGAGCAAGCGTCCGGTTGTGGCGATCAGAATATCTACGCCGGCACGCAATGCGTTTACCTGTGGATTCTGATTCACTCCACCGAAAATAACGGTGCATGTCAAGCCTGTATGTCTTCCATACGCCTTAAAGCTTTCTGCAATCTGGATAGCCAGTTCGCGCGTAGGTGTAACGATAAGGCTCCGTATTTTTTTCTTCCGGTCAAAAACTTTGTTTGCACTTAACAACTGGAGGATAGGAATGGCAAATGCTGCTGTTTTTCCTGTTCCGGTTTGTGCACAGCCGAGCAGGTCTGTGCCGTCCAATACAATCGGAATGGATTGCACCTGGATGGGAGTAGGCGTGGTATAACCTTCTTCGTGAACCGCTTTTAAAATCGGTTCAATAATATTTAATGATTTGAAGTCCATAAATGATTTAATCGTCAATTTTTAATGCCTGATTTATTCCAGGACGGTAATGCGCGTTCACTATTGCTGTCAGGAAGAATTCCGGGAAGCACCTGCTTTCGGGCGGTGCAAAGGTACGACTAGCGCGTGGATATTGGCTGCACTTTCAGTTTAGGGTAGTGTCTCAGTTTGGCCATTGGGGATTTTTGAAAACCGCTTAGGCGGTTGAATGTTCAGGACTGTTCATTGCCGGGGTCCCGAAGCATTGGGATAAGCCCCCGGCAATGAACCCGGTAAACCAGCTCAACGGTTTTAACCGTTTCCATGCCACAAATCTTAACTGATTTCAAACTGAGACACTACCCGGCAGTTTAGCACGTTACTGCGGCGTTGAAATCGCGTCGCGATTCGTGAAAGCTGTGAAGAAACCGCAAATTGCACCAATAAACATCAGTAAGCCGCACAGGCAGACGAAATAATTGAACGGATCATCTGCTGCTGGTGCGAATTGCAAAGCAAACACAACGCAAAAGGGTATCCAACTGCTCAACATGGATATGCTGCTCAGGGCGACCAATAAAATTTTAGATATCATTTTCCGGTTAAATACTCTCGTCGTCCAGGTCGTTAGTATCACCGGAATGCTGAAGATAAGAATGAGGTTCCTGTCGAAACGGCTTAAAACGGCACCCATGAGAAATACAGCGATGCAAACGATCAGCGCGAGTATTCCGATGTACAGGGAGATTTTTTTGATCTCCCGGATGTGCAAAACCATCTGAATGTTCTTTCTTTTAAAAGTATACGATCGCCCGCTCTTTGATGAATACAGGCTTTCCGTTGCGGTATTCGGTGGCTTTGGTCCAGTTTCCCTGCACATCGAACTCGTATTTGTATGTCCAGACTTCGCAGTTCTCACCTGAAGGCCGGCAGATGTCGTATTCAATCAGGTTTCCTTTCTCATCGTATTTCCATTTGTAAACAATGGCGAGTTCCGTTCCGGAATAAACGAGTTCTTCGGTGGGAGCAGCCTGTTCGTTGTAGGTATAGGTGTATTTCCACAACACGCTCCGATTTTTTCCGTA
>DATHKF010000358.1:0-3256 GCA_035489505.1 Bacteroidia bacterium
CACCAATCACTCCGCCGATCACAGCCGTGATCATGGCCGGGCCAACCGCTTTCCATTGTACGGGCGTTGTGCCGACGTAACGGTAAGCCGCGAGCGATGTTCCTGAAAATCCTGCGAATTTATTCGAGCCCATGATCATGGCGGGCGAGAGATTAGGGAAGGCGAGGAAGAAAGCAGGGAGTTGGATTAATCCGCCGCCGCCAACGATGGAGTCGACGAAACCGGCTGCGAAGCCAGCGATCATCAGTAACCAGAAAGTGTATTCGTGATAGATGGGCGGCACGGACGCTAAGATAAGTACATCCGGTGTCACTCAATTAACCACAGGGTACACAGAGGTGATTTCACAGAGGGTCACTGAGCCAGTACTGATAATTCGGTAGTGTCTCACTTTACTTTTTGACACGGCGACACGGCGCTAAAAGAGGCACGAAACCCGTTCTAAGCCCGGGCGTTCACGGCGCGTTACCGTTATCTCGCCGTGAGCGCCTGGGCTTAGAATAAGAAATGCCGTAAAAATGCGCCGTGTCGCCGTGTCAAAATATCAAATGCTCAAACTTGAGACACTACCGATAATTCTCAGTGCTTTTCCCTGTAAAAATCACTCAGAGTTCTCTGTGGTTAATTTTTACTCTATCGATTGAAACGTTCGTCCCCACCGCACAGAACCGTTCACTTTGTCGTACGAAAACAAAATCATCGTAGCGATTCCAACGATATGATCTTCCGGAACAAATCCCCAATAGCGCGAGTCCATGGAGAAATGGCGGTTGTCACCCATCACGAAATAATAATTCATCTTGAACGTGTACGTGGTGGTGTATTTTCCATTGATGAAAATGGAATCTTCTTTCACCGTCATTTCGTTGTGTTCGTAATCGACAATGATGCGCTCCCAGATTGAGAGACTGTCGACGCTGAGCGTGATGGTTTGTCCTTCTTTCGGGATGATGAGCGGTCCGTAATTGTCGAGGTTCCACGATAGTTTTTCTTCGTGCGGAAAAACCTGTTCGTCAAAACTTCCCGGAGGAGAAAGTTCCGGTTCTACACTGATAATTTTCGGATTCAGTTTCAGGCTGTCGGCCGTAGCCGGAATCATCGTGATGGTGTAGTACGCGTATTTTCCCTGGCGGCTTTCGCGCACCATGCCCAGCTTCGTGAAATCGAGCGAATCGGTTTTGGATGAATCGACCTTGATCACATAGTTGAACATCACGTGCAGTGGAATTCCGGTTTCTTTCCCGTTGATGAAAACAGTTTTGTCGCGGATCTGCAGCGTATCTCCGGGCAGGGCAATGCACCGTTTGATGAAATGCGTGCGGTGATCAACCGGGTAGTTTTTGGCTTCGCCTTCGAGCGGAAAAAGTTCTTCGGCCGGGAAGTTGAAAACGATTACGTCGTTGCGGTCAATGCCACCGAATCCGGGAATGCGTGCATACGGAAACTGGATCGCATCGGAATACGATTTCATTCCCCAGACCGACTGGTGCGTAAACGGAATCGTCAGCGGTGTGATGGGCATGCGTGCACCGAAACTCAGTTTATTCACCACCACGTAATCGCCGGAGAGCAATGTTCCGCTCATGGAATCGGATGGAATGGCGAACGGTTCGAAGAAAAATGATTTGAGAATGATGACGCCCACGAATGCCACCACAACGGCTTCGGTCCATTCGCGCAAATGCGATTTGCGTTTCTTTTTCGGTGTGGTTTCGTCGGGTACGGGTGCTACGGATTGCTCGTAATCAGCAGACGGATCGTCTGAAAAACCGGGCAGTTCTTCTCCTGCGGTTTCTTCAGAAAACGGTTGCTGATCATGAAGCGGAGTTCCGTCTTCCATCCGTATTATTTCTTCTTCTTGAAAGCAGGTTTGCCTTTTGGCGCTGCATCCTCTTTTTTCTTCTTGCGGAAATAACTCCAGCCGACATAAATGCCTATTGCACCAATGACGAACCAGAGGTAAGATTTTGATAAACCATCTTTTCCAACAAACGTCATCATACGGTCCGGACGGAAACCGGAATGTTCACCTTTCGACATCCAGACGAAAACAGGTTTTCCTACAATATGATCCGCAGGAACAAATCCCCAATAGCGCGAGTCCAATGAGTTGTGCCGGTTATCACCCATCATGAAGTAGTAATCCTGTTTGAAAGTATAGGTTGTGGCCGGCTGATCGTTGATGAAAATTTTTCCGTTTTTCACTTCCAGTTTATTGCCTTCGTATACGCGGATTGCGCGTTCGTAAAGAGGAAGACTGTCAACAGAAAGCTTGATGGTCATCCCTTCTTTCGGAATAAGCAGTGGCCCGAAATTGTCGCGGTTCCAACGGAAGCGAAGCGTGTCGTGAGGAAATACGTCGTCAATGGGTGTTTCAAAAGCCATTGGAGTAAGAGTCTGCATTTTCACAACTCCTTTGGGATAATAACTTCTTACGATCGAATCGCCAATTATAGCCTGCAGATCGCGTAACGAATTTGCAGGCGCGCTCACATTGTATTTGCGTACGGTATCCATTTGCGAGTAATAAAAGTTGTCCGTAATTCCAATGGAGTACAATTGGTTCTGCAGATTCTCCTGTTCAGGCCCTGATAAATAAGGTGCGTCAAAATTGTACGAAAACTGCGCTCCTTCTGGAAACGGTTGGGCTTTTCCGTTAATGTAAACGACCTGTTCACGAACTTCAATAAGATCTCCGGCCACAGCCACGCAACGTTTTACATAATTATCTTTTTTGTCGATCGGGTGAACAATGATCGAATCGGGAACGAATGCTTTTCGCACCTGCGCTTCTGAGGTTCCTCCGCGATACGCCATTGCACGCAACCATCCATAGTAACTTCTATTCCGGTTTCCAACGTAAACAGTATCGCCTTCCGGGAAATTGAAAACCACAATGTCGTTGCGTTCTACATCGCTCCAGCCGGGGAAACGAATCGCCGGAAGTTCAATCCAGTCGACATACGACGGAGTTGTTTCCGAAAACGGCATGGTGTTATGCGTGAATGGAAACGTCAGCGGAATAGCCGGAACTTTTGCGCCGTAACTCATTTTGCTTACGAAGAGGTAATCGCCCACGAGCAATGTTCCTTCCATGGAAGATGACGGGATCACAAACGCTTCGAAGAAAAATGTGCGGATGAGTGTTGCAGCCACAACGGCAAATACGCCCGCCTCGCCCCATTCCTTGAGCCAGTGACGTTTTTCTTCTTTCTTCGGTTCGCCCTGCCACGTTACTTCTTTCGAGAATCCGAGC
>DATHKF010000359.1:0-4584 GCA_035489505.1 Bacteroidia bacterium
GAAACAATATTGAAGCCGGTTGTAATTGGCATCTGCTGCTGCGTGAGCGTAATCGGAACGGCAACCCAGTTGTTGTTTTCGTTTTGCTCAACGAAGTTGTTGTCCGGATCGGTGTAAGAAATGATGTAGTAATTTCCATTGCACACACCAGTAAGATCAATGTACATGTCCGGAAGGTTCTGGTCATAGATGTCCAGCATGCCGGTATAAATTCCCTGGTCGAGACCGCAACCGCTCACTACACCAAACGGAGCATTGGGAATATTCGCCATGGTAACCACGTTGCCCAGCGTGTCTACACACCATCCGTAATCGTTGGTGCAATCGCCGAGATTGATGAGGCAGAAACTCACTTTTGCGCCATCGGCAATAACCGGCCATTGGAGCGGATCAGCAAGGGATGTGTCTTCTTTCACCAATGTAAATTTCGACCAGCCGTTGATGTGTACGTGACCATGTGTCGGGTGATAGCTCATCGATCCCGGTGTAAGCGTATCAAATGAAGTGATCACGTTTCCGTTTTTCCGGTAGATGGTTTGTTTCAGGCTTTGTGTAGGAGGATTTCCATTCGGACAAACCAAGGTGCTGCACGCAACTGAAACGGTGTCGCACCAGCATGCATTTGAACCGTGAATTTCCATTGGGCCCCAGCCGATGTTTGGAGTGGCATTGCTCAGGCGGATCATGCCGGGAGTTTCTGTGTGGTCCGTGGCGATAATGTCTGCAGTAGCAGTCATGTCGGGAAGGAGAAGACAGTTGCTCGAACTGTCGGTGCAGAAACATCCTGCGCCGTTGTTGAGTGCGCACGGGCCGGTGAATGCAGGAGGATCAACCGGTGGATTGTTGCAGAACGTGAGGCTAACGTTGTTGAAATGCCCGGTGTCGGCAGGAGCTTCATCGCGGATGCAGAGAAACCAGGTACCGTTCGGATCACTGCCGTTGTTGAAGTTGTTGATGGAATATTCCGGCAGGTATGATCCGTTGAACGGACCATTTCCCAGTTGTACAGGCGTACTTGCCGACATGTTGAAGCAGGTGTTGGTGTAATTGGCGCTGCCACCGCCCTGGTTATTTGCAAGAAAAATTGAATCACCGGCCGGTGAGATCAGGATGAGGTCAAGATCGCCATTGTAGGTATGCGCCACGTTGAGACAGGCATTGCATAAGCCAAACGAAGAATCTGCAACCGTAGGAAGTCCACTTACCGCAATGGGTAAACAATGGTATTCATTGTCGCGAATGATCTGTTGTCCCACACTGGTGAACGTTTGTGCCGAAACAGAAACTGTGAGCGCAAGACCGGCTAAAAGAAAGTAGAGTTTTTTCATTTTCAGAATGACTCCTATGGAGGAGGATGAGTGAGGAACTAAGGTAGTAAAAAGCGGGGCTTTGCCCGTCGTGAGCTGTATCTTTTCGGGAAAAGGTGCATTAAGACGTCCAAAGCATGATTCCACATGAAAAAACTTCTGTTTTTTTCTTTTCTGCTGACGGCATTGCATTGTGCAGGGCAGCAAACCCAAGCGGAGAAAGTTGTTTGCGATACTGTTGAACACTATTTCTGCAATCACATCTGCCTGGATTCAACCGTGGTTTCTTTTCGTGTCACGATTATCACGGGTGGTGTGGCCTGGGAAAAGGTGTTCCAGGGCTGGTGCGGATTAGGATGGCCACCTGTTGAACCAGGATCGAAAATGTTTATCACAGACATAAAAAGTTCGCCGAAACCGGGTGTTACAGTGCGGTTGCCTTCACAGACTTATTATGTCAGATAATTCTCCTTCAAACATTTTTTTACCACGGCGACGCGGCGCGGAGCAAATGGCCGTGCCATTTGATGTTTTACTTGATGTCAAATGATATCACGAAGTGATAAACTCTGTACACTGCGCCGCGGGGGAAATAAAATAAGGTTCCAGAACGCCGTGCCGCCGTGGTAAAATAGGCAACTGCCACATGCAGAGTGAAAAAATAAAAACGTAAATTCCATCACCATAAAAACACATTATGCGTACAACAATTATTTTTCTCCTTGTTTTTTGTTCCGGCGCATTTGCACAAAACGTGCGGACGGATACCGTAAAACCGGGATATTACATTCCCCTTGACAGCAACGTAATTTCCTGCAAAGTTGCGATTACACCCAACGGAAAAAAAGTTGAGTTTATCAATACACAAGGAAACCGCCTGCCGGATTCTTTGGTCCGGAATATTGGTAAACTGGCCGTAGGTTCGGTTGTGGTTTACGGTGAGATTACCGTTTTGCGCAAAGGCATTTTGGAAAAAGCCGGAAGCGTGCGGTACGTGATTGGCAATCATAATTCCGTATCCGCATTGAAAGATCCTTCGATTCCGGATACATTGCCTGCAGCAGAAATCGCGGGACTGGTTCTTGATGTTCACGTATACCAGTTCGATGTTACGTATTCCACCGGCGGCGCGTATTACGTGTATACGCAGAACGGGAATGGAATTTCTCCGGAAGTCAAAGAGCGGATTGCTGCATTGCCTTCCGGAACACGCGTGTGGTTTGAATCCGTCAAAAGAAAAGAAGACGATGGAACGCTGACTCATGGATCGGCAAAAGTTTACGTGGTGAAATAAATAAAGTTCAACTGACCGGAACGGGAATTGTTGTACGCGACACCAGCAAAAGCGACAGCATCGTTTCGTACACCGTGGAATACCAGCGCGAGGGAAGCAATATCTGGGTGGTGGCGCACATGAATGGACCTTATCTCGTTACACCCAATGATGCGCCCCGTGGCAAACGGATTCTATTCACCGAGATTATTGCCGTGGATGCCAACGGAAGAAAATACCGCAGACCCGACCGGTATTACAACGGTGGAATCTGGGTAGATGTGCAACCACCGGTGAATTGATGTATTTTTATGTAAACAGATTCTCACTCATGAAAACGTTCCGCTCAGTTTTTCTCATCGCTTCGGCATGTACGCTGATTTAATTTTCCTGTAAAAAGGCAGGGTGGAAAAAGATTTCGCATTGAACAGCAATTAGTAATTGTTTCCGGGATTGGTTATTCCACTTCGGAACAAACGCACTACGGGAATGGCGTACCGGATTTTGAGTGTAAAATGATCCAGTTCACCAATGAAACTTTGCTTCTGCGAATAGAAGTTGTATCCTGCAAGAACCTGGAAGTGATACCAGGATGTACCCAGGAACGGACGAAATCCAAAAGTCCGGGTTCCTTCGTAGAAATTCTGATTGAAACCAAACCCAATAGACAACGGAGTATAAATTCCAATTTCGGCTTCAACAGTTTTCAGGCTGTTGGAAAGCGATTGCTTATACGTGAGGGTAAATCCCGTAATGGGGCCAAATGCATGATCGCCAGAAGTAAAATCTGCAATGTGAAAGATCAGGCCTGCTTCCCAGCAATGATTTTGAATGCCCTCGTAACCGATTAATACGCCCATGAAAGGAGGAACGCGTTTGCCGTAGTATGGATAATGAAACGGAATGGTATCTGAATCGAAATCGGTGAGCGTGTCCGCCACGGATTGATTTTCATCTGTAACCTGCGATGAAGCAACACAGGAAAATAGAAGCGCAGAAAACAGGAACAGTTTTTTCACTCAATACGCCCTCACCGTTTTTCCCTCCATGTAGTAAATGAACGCGCGGTTCACCACTTTGTTTCCGCCCCACGTTGGATAATTACCGGTAAAATACCAGTCGCCGAGATGGCCCGGAACCGCATTGTGCAATCCTTCGATCGATTGATACAAAATTTCCACTTCTGCTTTTGTTCCTGCAGGAGTGAGCAGTTGCGAGATCTTTTTCGAAATATCATCTGCTGTAAACGGCTGGTAAACTTCTTTCACCGCGTTTACAATTTTATCTGCCGGACGGCCTTCCTGTTCCTTCGCCTTGGCATATATTTCATCGAGCATGTCGTCCATGTTGTTTTCACGGATGAGTTCGATGGCTGCCTGGAACGCAATGAAATCGCCCATCTTGGCCATATCAATTCCGTAACAATCCGGGTAACGTATTTGCGGGGCAGAAGATACGATCACAATTTTCTTCGGGCCTAAACGATCGAGGATCTTGATGATGCTTTGCTTCAGTGTAGTTCCGCGCACAATGGAATCGTCGAGTACAACCAGGTGATCGGTTGGTTTCACTACGCCGTATGTTGTATCGTACACGTGTGCCACCATATCATCGCGCTTGTTGTCGTTCGTGATGAACGTGCGCAGCTTGGCATCTTTCAACGCAATTTTCTCCACGCGCGGCTGCATGTTCAGGATCTCGGAAAGTTCCGGGTCCGCAACATTTTCCATTGTGAGAATCTTGTGCCGCTTGATCGTGTTCAGGTAATGGTGCAATCCTTCTACCAGTCCATTGAACGCTATTTCAGCCGTATTCGGAATAAATGAAAACACCGAATTCGTCATGTCGTAATCAATGGCCTTCAGCACAGATGGCGTTAATTGCCGGCCAAGATTTTTTCTTTCCTGGTAAATATCTACGTCGTTGCCCCGCGAGAAATAGATCCGTTCGAATGAGCACGATTTTTTGGGTTTCGGAGTGCGGACCTGCTTCTCGTACACGTCG
>DATHKF010000360.1:0-10166 GCA_035489505.1 Bacteroidia bacterium
AGAAGAAACTCTACATCGACGGAATCGAACTTCCACGCGAAGTGGTTGAATACCTCGCGTACAGCATCACAACCAATATCCGTGAACTCGAAGGAGCGTATATCTCCCTGCTTGCACAGGCATCGCTGAACAAGAAAGCAATTACGCTTGACCTTGCGAAGCAGATGATCGACAAGTTCGTAAAGAACACCGCACGCGAAGTATCTATCGATTACATCCAGAAAGTGGTTTGCGATTACTTCGATCTTCCGATCGAACTCCTCAAAAGCAAAACACGCAAACGCGAAGTCGTTCAGGCCCGCCAGATTGCCATGTACTTTGCCAAGAGCATGACCAAGTCATCTTTGGCCACAATCGGAATGCATTGCGGTGGAAAAGATCACGCAACCGTATTGCACGCCTGCCGCACGGTGAATAACCTGATGGATACCGACAAACGTTTCAGAGCCTATATCGATGAGCTCGAAAAGAAACTGAGCATTCAGTAGACGAAAAAAAACATTAAAAAGGCCTTCGCAAAACGAAGGCCTTTTTTAATACTATAATTTTTGCGGACTACTTTTTTTTAGAAAATCCAAATAGCCTCCAGGTATGGATTTTCACTACCTGCTACCTATGTTGATCACCACTTTTCCGTTGCCCGAATCTCTACCATCTATTTCGGCAGTTAAACCGCCATCCTGGTGAATGTCAGCCCAGCATGATCCACCCCTGTTAAAGGCAGTTATGTTTGCCGTTCCGAAAGAACCAGTAACCTGGAAAGATACTTCCGCATCCTTATTTTCGGTTTTTGCTCCGACAATGAATATGACCTTCATCGCTGCACGGATCGGATAAGGCGGTGGCTCTTGTTCCCATTCATTGTTTTCTGCAAGCCTGAAGTTTTCCAGCGAAACTGACTGGCGGCCGAGATTACCATTGGTTACCAGTTCGACCCTGATCTTGTTTTTTGCCATTGCGTAGGTTTTATGTTTTTTTAAATATAATAAGATTAATGACATCGTTAGATTGATGGCTGATATGTTAATGTGCTGATGACTGATGTGCTGATTTGCTGATGGACTTCGGTCATCACGTCAAAGAATCTGACTGTATCACTCCCATCTGCACATTTGCACATTAGTAAATCTGCACATCAAAACCTTTCCTTCACCTCTTCCCGGAACACCAGCCTGTATTTCGTTCCGCCATTCGAGCGTACCGAAAGATCGCCGTTCAGCTGTTCGCTCAGCATGCGGATCAGCAACATACCCAGCGACTCTGTGCGTGCGAAATCAATTTCCTTCGGAAGACCTGATCCGTTATCAGAAACTTCCAGCGCAAACAGGTTCGGGCCGATCTTTGTCATCGAGACTTCGATCTCTCCTTCGTCTTTTCCTTCAAACGCGTACTTGAGCGAATTGGAAACAATTTCGCTGAGGATCAATCCAAGCGGTACAATCGTATCCATCTTGAATTCAATTTCACTCACGTCTGATTTCAACGTAATGTTCTTGTTCGAATCGTATGCGTCGATCAGCGTGCGGATCAATTCGTCGATGTAACCCGCAATGTCAATGTTCACGAGATTCTTACTCTGGTACATTTTCTCGTGGATCAATGCCATGGAATTAACACGGTGACGAAGATCTTCGAACAAAGAAAGTACGCGCGGGTCGCTGATCGTTTCCGCATGCAGGTTGAGCAGGCTCGAAATAATCTGGAGATTGTTTTTCACCCGGTGGTGAATCTCTTTCAGCATCAACGATTTTTCTTCGTTCTGCTTCGAGATCTCCTGCGTACGCAAACGGATCTCTTCTTCGAGCACTTCCTTCTGCCGCTTCACGATCCGGTTACGCAACACGGTGATGTAATACAGTATTCCGCCGATCATAGCAATCACGAGCAGCACAAACCACCACGTGGCCCAGAAAGGAATGGGCGCCGGCTTGATGGTAATGAGACAACTCTCCGCGGCAACTTTGTTCCACACATTCTGCCCGTTACCGGCAATTACACGGAACAAATATTTTCCCGGTGGTAAATTCGAATACGTGATCTCTGTTTGCGGCGTTATGGGTTGCCACGCCGAATCAAAACCCACGAGCATGAATTTGTACCGGATGCTCGCCGGACTCTGCAGGTGAATTCCTTCGTAAATAAATGTGAGGTGATTGTGATCGTGCTCCAGCACAAGTTCCGAAGGAAGCGAATACCATCCGCCTTGCTGCGCACCTGACCAGGTCCAGTCTGTTTTCTCGAGGAACAAACGGATTCCTGTTAAGTGAATGTTCGGCTCTGCAAGATCGGCCATGTCATTCTCCGGATTGTAACTGATCACTCCTTTCACCGTGCCAAACCAGAGATGGCCCGCACGCGTTCTGCACACGGCCCTTGAATTGCATTCGATACCACGGAAGCCTTCGTTCTTTCCGTAATTGCGCACAGAAACAAACTGCGCATTTTCACCGAGCGTAATGCAATCAAGTCCTTTGTTCGTTCCAACCCACAACCTGTTCTGCGCATCGAACTCAATGAGATAAACGGTGTTGGATGCAAGTCCGTCATCCTGGTCGTAGGAAGTAAATTCACTTCCGTCATAACGCATGATGCACATATCGGTGTGAAACCAGATATTCCCTTGTTTGTCCTGCCTGATCGATCCTACATAAGAATTGCAGATCGACTGGTTCATGAACGTGGTGAAATTCTGCCCGTCGTATTTTACGAGCCCCGCTCCTGTTCCCAGCCAGATGTTTCCGCTTTCATCCTCGAAAATATCGTGAACGTAATCCTGCGGAAGATGCCCGCTTGCAACGGTATAATTCGTTAAGGTATGTCCGTCGTCTTTATACAATCCATTTCCCCACGTTCCTATCCACAGGTTTCCTTTGCTGTCTGCACAAAGCGAACGAACGCGGATTCCATTCAGGATGGTTTTCACCGGGCGGTCATTCACGATACAAGTGAGACCCGTGAAATGTCCAACCCATATTCTGTCGCTGGAGTCTTCGCAAATAGCGACGGGCTGTTTAAACGAAACCGCTCCGTTGAGAATAGGACGCGATGCCACTTTTCCTGCAGCAGCAGCCAATGGATCGTATTTGAAAAGTCCGTCGGAGTTCGATCCGATCCACATGAATCCATTGTGATCTTCGAGGATGCGGAAAACGGAAAACGATCCCATTCCCGGTTCATCAATGAAATATGAAAATGCTTCGCTCCGGAGTTTGATCAGGCTTTGCTCGCGGGTCGCCATCCAGGTGTGACGTGTATCGTCTTCAACGATCATGAAAACATTATCGGCCAGCAAACCATTGAGGCGATTGTAAACGGTAATGAAATTACCGAGATCGTATTTCACAACCATATTATTCAATGTACCGATCCACATGGCGCCGGAATAATCTACGGTCATGCACGATAATCGTTTTCCGCGAAGCAATGAAGTCAGCGCATTGTCCGACCACGTTTTGGAGGAGTGACGGTAAATCAGTAATCCGTTATCAAGACCCACATACAGCAGTCCGCTCTGATCGCTTGAAAGTGAAGTGATATGAATATTGCTGATGCCCGGAGCAAAACGTACCTGTTCCAGCTGATCACCTTTCAACACGAAGAGCAAAGTGTCGGCGCCAATCCACACCTGGCCCGAACGTTCTACATGCAGTGCAGTAACGGTGAGAACGGTTGTTATCTTCCGGAGTACTTCAGATTCGAGATTGAAATCAAACAGGCCTTCCGAAGTTCCGATGAGCACCCGGTCATTCAACGCCAGCAAGGATGTAACGTTGTTGGAAGCAAGCCCGCGTTTGGTATCAAAACGCGTGAACGTCTTACCGTCGAAACGTGAAACACCGGCGTTCGAAGTTCCGAACCACATATTGCCGGACGAATCTTCCGCGATCACAGAAATGATTGTGCCTTCGAGTCCTTGCTTGTGACTGTACTCGCTGAATTCAATTCCGTCAAAACGGCAAACACCACCGCCGGCCGTTCCTACCCATAAATAACCGCGGCTGTCCTGGAAAACCGAACGCGCTTCAGACTGCGACAATCCTTCCTCAACGGAGTACGAAACGAAATCCAGTTTTTGCGCAAAGCCCGGTGCAGAAAACAAACAACACAGGATAATACTGAAGAAGTAATTTATGCGCGGGAAACTGGTCAAACGAATGGGATTTCGGTCAGACACGAATTTAGCTTATTTTCTCTAAGTGGCGCGTGTGCTGGGTAGTGTCTCACTTTGCTTTTTGACACGGCGCATTTTTACGGCATTTCTTATTCTAAGCCCAGGCGCTCACGGTGAGATAACGGTAACGCGCCGTGAGCGTCTGGGCTTAGAGTGGGTTTCGTGCTTCTTTTAGCACGGTGTCACCGTGTCAAAATATTAAATGCTCTAACTGAGACACTACCGTGTGCTGTCAGGTGTCCCGAAAGCATTCGCGACTGACAGCACAGGACAGCACAAGATTGGTGGATTAACAGAATGCAAGTACTTTTGACCCGAACATACGTTATGAAAATACTCATGGTTTGCCTCGGTAACATTTGCCGTTCACCGCTTGCCGAAGGTGTACTGCGTTACCAGTTGGAGAAGGCCGGGATCAGTGGCGTTGAAGTTGATTCTGCCGGAACCTCCGGGTGGCACAACGGTGAAAACCCGGATGCACGTTCGGTAAATAATGCCCGGCGGAACGGGGTGGATATCTCCCGCCTGGTTTCCAGGAAATTTACATCCAGCGACTTTGAGCGCTTCGATCGGATTTACGTGATGGACCAATCGAACCTGCGCGATGTTCTTGCACTTGCCAAACACAAAGAACACGAATCAAAAGTAGATTTGTTGCTCAACGCCGCACATCCCGGCAAAAACAAAGCCGTTCCCGATCCGTATTACGGAGGGGAAAATGGTTTCCAGGAAGTATTTGATCTCGTTACAGCAGCCTGCCATGCGCTGGTGAAAGAAATAGAATCTGCACGTCGATGAAAAAAGGAATATTGTATTTGTTGCCTGTTACGCTGGATGAAAACAGTTTACCGGCTGAAGTTCTTCCGGCTGCTGTAATTGATGTGGCACGTAACCTGCGTTTTTTCATTGCTGAAAATGCGAAAACATGCCGTGCGTTTTTAAAAGCTGCACAGGTTCCTGTACCGCTCCAGGAAATTAACGTGGAATCGTACGGCAAACACGAACGCAAAGAAATCAGTCCTTCTGCATTCCTGAAACCGTTGCTCGACGGTCACGATACTGGTCTTGTTTCTGAAGCAGGTTGTCCGGCCGTGGCAGATCCCGGATCGGAAATTGTGAGGCTCGCGCACGAAAAAGGAATCCGTGTTATTCCACTGGTGGGTCCTTCATCGCTGCTGCTTTCACTCATGGCTTCCGGTTTCAGCGGACAGCAATTTCGTTTTCACGGTTATCTTCCAATCGATCCGCAGGAGCGCGAAGAGTGGATCGGCGATATGGAAAACGATGCAAACCGTCATCACATCACGCAGATTTTTATCGAGACTCCGTTCCGGAATATGGCACTGTACGAGGCGCTCATCAAATCGCTCCAGGGCGATACGATGCTGTGTATTGCATCAGCGCTGACCACGAAAGAAGAAAATGTGACAACGAAAAAAGTGCGTGAGTGGAAAAATGCGCCACCACCGGTGTTGCATAAAATTCCGGCGGTGTTTTTGATTGGGAAGTGATTCTCTTCTCGTCACCCCTCGGCTCCGCCCGGTCTGACAAGGTGCTCCGATCATGTGTCCGCTTGTCAGACCGAGCGGAGCCGAGGAATGACAGATCGAAAATTATTCGTTGAGCAGCTTCACCCCCGCCACAAACAACTCATCAAACCGTTTCTCCAGCACAGGATGCGTACCCCGGATTTTATCCACCACGGCTTTTGCCCAGCGGACGTAATCCATCCGGCGACGTATTTCCCAGTCACCGGGCGGCGCATAAAGAATATCATAAACGTTGCAGATCTTATCGCAAAGGCGCAGCAATTTTCCTTCCGGCGACAAACGGTGAACGTCTTCCAGTTGCATACGCTTGCGTTCTTCCTTGGTCATCAGCTTATCGTCGGTAAGTTCTGCAACCAGTTTCGAAACGCGTGCGCCAAACATAATTTTGATTTCCGCTGAAGTAATGGTGGTGTCTTCCACAACATCGTGAAGTACGGCAGCAATGAGGATTTCTTCGGAAACATTATCCACGTGGCGCACCACGAGGTTCATCACTTCCAAAGGGTGATTGATGTAAGGTGTCTTCCCGTCCTTCCTGTGCTGACCGGCATGTGCCTGCGCTGCAAAAACGATGGCTTTGGAAAGCTGCTTCATCAGTTAATCACTACCTCCCTTACGATTTCACCGCCGCATTCTTTATTCAGCATGCCCGCGATTTCTGTTTTACGGTACGAAAGTTCCTGTTTGAGCGCCGCCGAATTCACGTAAACGTACAGCACGCCCGATTCCATTTTTACTTTCGTTGTGTATTTGGTAATCAACGGGCCCATGACTTTCTCCCAAGCCGTTACTACCTGTGCTTCGTTGAGGCGCGTATCGAGCTGAAATGTTTTGAGCATTTCACCAATGGCTTCCTTCAACGTGTATTCGTTTCCCTTCTTAACCGGCATCACCTTAATTTTTTATCGTACCATCAGTGGTTGAGAAAGCTGGTAACTGTCCGTAGTCAATACAACCTGGTAAGCTCCCGCCGCAACACCGTCGGAGTTCAGGAAATAATTTTTCTCTCCGGCAACAAATGTGCCTTCGTGGATCACCATCACTTCGCGACCAGTCATATCAATGAGGACCATTCTTCCTTTTTCCTGCGCAGGCATATTTAAAGGAATGCAGGTAAGCCCGTGCGATGGATTTGGATATGCCGGTGTGAATTCCGGTATAGCTGTTTCACTCACCGACATTGGTCCGAGAATTTCGAACATCCACCATCCGGCCGGAGCCGGCATTGGACGAACCTGTGTTTTTCCGGAAACGGAAGTTGCGCTGATGTAGTAATAGATTTTTGTTCCCACAGGTTGAGCAGGAATGAAGCCGGTCCACGTATTCAATGGCGCATTGGTCAGGCTCATTGAAACCATTTGCCAAGCCTGCGAAGTATCCGTGGTCCAATACAACGTTGCGGTAGAAATTCCGGAACGGTGCTGGATGCGCGCATCAACCTGGTAAGGATTGAGATCGTTTGTTGTATTGGGCAATGAAAAGTGCGAGATCAGCAACGGATCATTCGTACCTACTGAATGCGTTATGCAATGAAGTGCACCGCTCGCAGAAATGGTCGAGTTGCAATTGATGCCTACGATGTTGTATCCCGGAAGTGATTCTTCCCAGATCCGGATCGCGGTGGTATCATACTGCTGGTAATATAAAGGAAGGATAACGGTCTTGTTGATGAACGTTGCATTCGCATACGTACAATAATATCCGCCGTTGTCCGGGTAATCGCCGAACTGGTCCGGTGGCATTGGAATGCGGATTACCTTATAAGGTGTTCCGTTGGGCGTCATGAACGTAGACAAAACATACTGAAGGTTTGCTTCGATCTGCGGACCATCGGCAACGCCTTGCGGATATTGTCCAACAAGAAGCGTTTGCTCATCCAGCAGTTTGATGTGCATATCGATGTGGTGAATGCCATCATAAGGAAGCACTTCCATTTTCACGTAGCGGTTGATGCCCATGAAATCTTTCATGATCGAATCAATCTCAGCTTCCGTGTGACCGGGATTTTCATTCAGTACAAGTTCAGATGAGAATGCGGTACCCAATCCATCGGACATAAAATTCCCGCCGGTGTGAACAACATCATAAGGAGCCTGCGTGGTTTCATAGAGCGGAATTCCAAACCGGCGTGCGATCACATCAGGAATAGTATCGTCTTTCGGACGCGGACGATTGTAGATCCAATCCACGAGCAGAAGTGAATCCACATCGTTGGTGTATGCCGTGTTCTGACCGTAATCACGGATCCACACGCTGTTATACGGACAATAAATAAAATGCAGATTCACCAGCGGTACACTTCCGGCAGTGAGGTAATTTTTCACGTTCACAGAATCATTGCATACAATGTAAACCTGTGCTTCCAGTTGAGCCGCGCGTACAATTTCGCGCAATACAGATTGATAAGAAGTCCACGTAATAGTAATGGCTTGAATTTCTTCCCATTCTGCTGCAGTGCGCACCGGGGATGCCGGTGGCGTAGTAATTCCGCTGGACTGAACATTGTTCAGGTAGCCCGGCATCAGGGCAGGTTCGGTGGGTGCCATTCCGGCCGGAAGATCGGTTTGGGCAAAGACCGGCAGAGTTAATAAAACCAGCAAAAAGGGTAAAATTCTTGTCATAATAGTGCTTCTGAACACGTAAGACTTGTTGAAAATTGACCGTAAAAAGGTAGGTAAAAATCCGGAGCCTGCTTATTTCGTTTGTATCTTTATTACCGCAAACCGTTATTTTCAAAGCAAACACATGCATGAGATTGCTAATTACCGGAATTATAGTATTTTAGCACTCAGGCAACATTAAACATAGGTATGAAAAAGACTCTACTAACCATCCTGTCGATCGGGCTTGTTACAAGCTATACGTACGCACAGGTAGCTACGCAAACAAACCTGGTTACCCGCCAGGATTCCCTTGCAGGCTTTAACTCAGACAGTGTTCGCAACGTTGCAATCGCAGCGGGCATCGAACCCTGGGAACAGGAAGTACACGTGAAAGCGTGTGAACAACGTTACCTCAACAAGAAGTACGGCATCACCCAACGCGCAGGAGCCCCACTTACGGGAGTTTCCATGACGCCATGTACCAACATGGGGTTTGAAACCGGCGACTTCAGTGGTTGGACTGGTTTCATTGGTGACAATACAGTGAGCTCACTCGGACCTTTGCAGGCTCAGCAGCCCGGTATTTTTACCGGAGCTATTGATCCGGCTGCGTCTGATATGACCGCACGCCACTCGATTATGACCACTGCCGGAGGAAATGATCCTTGCGGAGGTTTCCCTGCGAACCCGGGTGGAACCTACGGAACGTATACCTGCCGCCTGGGCAACTCATACGCGCAGTACCAGGGCGAAGGTATCGAACAGACTTTTGTAGTTGACCCGAACAACACGCAGTTCTCATACCGTTATGCAGTGGTTCTTTACGATGGAACCCACCCTGCAGCAGAACAACCTTATTTCCAGATCTCTGTTCTTGATTCATTGGGACAGCCCGTTAACGCATGCGCACAGTACTACGTTGCAGCCGGCGTAAGTAACGTTGGATTCACCATGTGTTCGCCTGACGTTTACTACCGTCCATGGACAACGGTTTCATTTGACTTATCTGCTTTCGTTAACCAAAGTGTTACTGTACGTTTCGTTGCTGCCGGATGTATCTGGAGCGGTCACTATGCTTACGCGTACATCGACGCTTCCTGCTCAAGTATTGCTGATGCAGTTTCTGCACGTTTCTGTCCGGGAAGTCCGGGAGCATTCCTCGTAGCTCCTCCGGGATTTGGTGACTACCAGTGGCTCTATCCAAACGGAAGCCCGATTGTAGGTGCAACCAACGACTCACTCTTCGTTCCGAACGCAGTTTCCGGTGATACATTCACTGTAGTTATGCACGCGATCGCTGATACTTCCTGTGAAACAATACTGCACGTTGTAATCGAACTTACTCCATTGCAAACACAGATATCGGGTATTGACCCTATATGTTACGGGCAACAAAACGGTTCGGCCACATCCGGATGCGCAAACTGTGTCCCCCCCACAACGTATACGTGGAATACATCGCCCATACAAACCGGGATAACGGCAACGGGTCTCCCTGCGGGTACATATTTTGTAGACATCGAAGACTCCATAGGGTGTACGCATCGAGATACGGTCACGCTCGTCGATCCGCCACTGCTGGATACGGCAGGAATAACGACGCAATTCTGCGTGGGTGATCCGCAGATTACATTGATTGGATTACCTGGTCAGCCAAGCTACCAGTGGTTCGATGCACAAGGCAATCCGATTGCAGGAGCGAACACACAGTACTACCTGTTAACGAATCCAGTGCTTGGCGATCTGTACTACTGCGTTTATGGAACAACTCCATGCCCGACCACAGATTCGATCATTGTATCGTATGTGCCACCGGCCAACCTGTTTATGCCGGATACGCTG
>DATHKF010000361.1:0-2200 GCA_035489505.1 Bacteroidia bacterium
GGTTCCGAATACCCAGGTGGCAGAAATGGTAATGTGATCATTGATCTTGTAGATGCCCACCAGCGAAACATCATTCCGGCGATCGTAACGCGCGTAAAATTTTTCTCCGAAGTTGAGTGAATCAAACTGGAGTTGCGTCCACGACAAAGTGTAACCAACCCAGCCTGTAAATTTCCCGACTTTCTTCTGCACGAGGAATTCAAATCCGTAGCTCCACCCCTGCCCGTTCGTCACGTTTTGTTCCCACTGAATTTCATCGCCTTCTTCTAATGCGCCAACGAGCAGGAAACTTGCGCCGTCTTTGTAACCGATCACATCCTGCGAGTGCTTGTAATACGCTTCAGCCGAAACCATCAGTTTGTATTTCGGAATGTCCTGTGCATAACCCGCAGCTACCTGCCACGAACGCTGAGGCGCAATATTTTTTGTTGCCGGCACCCAGAGATCGGTTGGCAAACCGATACCCGTGTTCGAGAGCAGGTGCAGGTATTGATTCATCACGCAGAACGATGCTTTCACTGCTGAATTTTCATTGAGCATGAAACGCGCCGCGATACGCGGTTCCGGACGCCAGTAATGTGTTTTCTGGGTATAGAAATGACTCAGGCGGAAGCCAAGGTTCGCTTTGAGGCGTGGAGTGATCAGCCAATCGTCTTCCACATAAATTCCGCTTTCATAGGTCTCCAGGATTTTCTGGCTCGACATGTTGTCGGGCTCGTATGAGCTCTTCACTACAATGGCGCTTGGACTGAATCTGTGATACGTAGAAATGAATCCGAACTTCACGAAGTGATTCGGGTCTGGCGCAAAATCGAAATCCTGTTTGATGGAAAAATCGCGTATGCCTGACGAATAATTCAAACTGAAAATATCGTTGTTGTACTCTTGCTCATACCCGATCTCCAGTTTGTAATTCGTAAAAATGAACGATGTATTGGAAAAGAGTTTATCATTCCAGAGGTGATTCCAGCGTAACGTTGACGTGGCATTTCCCCAGCCCATCTCCGCCTTGTCTGAATAACCCTGCGATGCGTTGAACTTCGCGTAGAATTTATCCTTTCCGAAATAGCCGCTGAGATACAATTTGTTTTTGGGATTGATCTCGTAATTCAGTTTGGCGTTGAAATCGTGAAAGAAATAACCAAACTTCTGATCGGCGGGAAGAAAAGGATAGATCAACACATCGATGTACGTTCTTCTTCCGGAAACAAGAAACGAGGATTTATTTTTGACGATCGGGCCTTCGAAAGTCATGCGCGAAGAGATCAGGCCAATACCGGCTTCTCCGTGAAATTCCTGTTTGTTCCCTTCCTTCATCTGCATTTCGAGAACGGAAGAAAGTCGTCCGCCGTGACGCGCAGGAAATCCACCCTTCGTGAGTTCCACCGACTTCAACGCATCTCCATTGAAAATGGAAAAGAATCCGAACAGGTGATACGCGTTGTAGACTGTTGCGTCATCCAGGATAATCAGGTTTTGATCGGCTCCGCCACCGCGCACATAAAAACCGCTGCTTCCTTCGCTGCCGCTGTGAACACCAGGCATAAGCTGAATCACTTTGAGCACGTCCTTCTCTCCCAATAGCGCAGGAATTGATTTGATCTGTTCAATAGGAATATTGATCTGGCTCATTTGCGTTCCGTCGCTGATGCGCTCATTCTGCTGATCGGTAATTACCACCGTGTTCAATTCTACCACGGAAAGATCAACAGTGATGGTTGTGTCTTTGGTGAGCAAAAATTTCACCCGGTACGGCTGGTAGCCCACGTACGACACGAAAAAATCGACCGTGTCTGCGGGAATGGTGAGCGAGTAAAAACCGTAATTGTTGGTAACCGTGCCGGTCTTGGCTTTCATATTCACCACGGCCACACCCGGAAGCGTTTCCTGGCTACCTTTTTCACGGACATAACCGCTGATCGTATATTTTGTTTGCGCGCTGACTTCCAGCGAAAACACAAGGACAAGAAGCGAAACGAGGAGTTTGTTCATAAGTTCAAAAGTCGGAGAATTTACCACTAGTAGGACGGTATATTGACAAGTGGTTGCCTTTGCCTTACCATTGGTTTTTCAACAAACAGCCGGTTTTGGGACGAAATGTTCATCTTTGTCACTGGAATGACCCGGATCTTCATCAAAAATATTCGTCAGCTCGTCCAGGTCCGTGAAAACGCGCCGGTCAAAGTCAGCGGATCGGAAA
>DATHKF010000362.1:0-6650 GCA_035489505.1 Bacteroidia bacterium
AATCAGCACATTGACTCATTAGCACATTAACACATTATCCTATGAAACGTTTACTCGCCTTATTCCTCGCCATACTCATCTCCATTGAGAGTTTCGCGTTCTGCGGTTTCTACGTTGCGAAAGCCGATGTGAAACTGTTCAACAAAACTTCGCAGGTGATCATCGCGAAAAACGGAGAGCAGCAAACCGTAACCATGTCAAGTGATTTTGAAGGCGACGTGAAAGATTTCGCCATGGTTGTTCCGGTTCCGGTGATTCTCGAAGAGAAAGATATCCGTACCGTGAGCCGCGGTTTGTTCGATAAACTCGATACGTATTCTGCACCGCGCCTGGTGGAATATTACGACGAGAATCCATGTTACTACCCGCGGGAATTGTATGATTATGCGGACGAGTCCCCTATGGCGATGGAATCGGTGGAAATTATGAACGCAGCTCCGGCTGAAGACCGGCTCGGTGTAACCATTGAAGCACAGTACACGATTGGTGAATACGATATTTTGATTTTATCGGCGAAAGAATCCGGCGGGTTGGAAACATGGCTCATCGAGAACGGATACAAAATGCCGGTTGGCGCGAAAGAAGTTCTTGATCCGTACATCAAAACGAACATGAAATTTTTCGTGGCGAAAGTGAACCTGGGAAATTATCAGTCGCAAGGCGCTGTTCCACTCAGTCCGTTGCAGATTACTTACAAGTCGCCGAAGTTCATGTTGCCGATCCGTTTGGGAATGGCCAATGCAAATGGTGTACAGGACCTGATCATTTACCTGTACTCGCAAACCGGGCGTATCGAAACAACGAATTACCGCACGTCGTTGATCCCGACTGATTTTAAAGTTCCGCTGTTCGTGCAATCGGAGTTCGGTGAATTTTACCGCGACCTCTACAACAAAGCGTGGAAGCGCGAAGGAAAAAATGTGGTGTTCCTCGAATATGCCTGGGAAGTAAGCCCGATGCAGAATTTGTTTTGCGATCCATGCGTGGGCGATCCACCGATGGTTTCTGAATTGAAAGAAGCAGGTGTTGACTGGCTCGTTTCAAAAGGTCAGGATTACCACACAGGCGGAAACGTGTATGACGGACATGTGTACTTCACACGCATGCACGTGACCTACGACCGCGAACATTTCCCGCAGGATCTCGTTTTCCAGGAAACGCCTAACAAACAAACTTTCCAGGGCCGTTATGTACTCACACATCCGGCAAGCGGAGATTTTACCTGTGAGAAAGGACAAACGTATATTAAAGATCTCGGTAAACGTCGCTGGAATGAATTGTATACCTACCAGTGGTTAACCGGTCGCGATATTACGGCGCATTACGATTACCCGAAAGAATTCGACGTGTATCTTAAGAAAGAGGAGAAAGGAAAAAAGCAGGGAAGCATGCTGCCTTCGTTTGGTTCCGACGGGCCGCTGAAAGACGGACAAAATAAAGACTCAATGCTTGTGTTCTTTGTATCTCTGCTTTCACTTGCGGCTGTGTTCTTTGCGTTGTCGAGAAAAAAATTGCAAACTGGAACGCCTAAATAGCCGATTCAGTCGGTGCGTTGAGTGAGCGCATTAGCACATTGACACATTAATCTTCATCCCATGAAAAAGTTCCTTACATTTTTACTTGCAGGAGCGGTATCCATCCAAAGTTTCGCGTTCTGCGGTTTTTACGTTGCGAAAGCCGACGTAAAACTCTTCAACAAAACATCCCAGGTAATTATCGCTAAGAATGGTGAACGGCAAACCGTAACCATGTCGAGCGATTTTGAAGGTGATGTGAAAGATTTCGCGATGGTTGTTCCGGTTCCGGTTGTACTGGAAGAAAAAGACATCCGCGTTGTTGATCGTTTGCTCTTCGATAAGCTGGATACGTACTCAGCACCGCGGCTTGTAGAATACTACGACAACAACCCGTGCTACAACCCGGTGTATCACGATTACGCTAAAAAGTCGGTTCCTAAAATGGCTATGGCCGAACGTTCCGGTGCTGCCGACAATGAACAAGAGAAAGACTACGGCGTTACTATAGAGGCAAAATACACCGTAGGTGAATACGACATTCTCATTTTGTCGGCGAAAGAATCGGGTGGACTTGAGCAATGGCTCATTGACAACGGATACAAAATGCCGGTTGGTGCGAAAGAAGTTCTTGATCCGTACATCAAAACGAACATGAAATTTTTCGTGTGCAAAGTGAATCTTGAAAATTATACAGCAGCCGGAGCGGTTCCGTTGAAGCCGCTGCAGATTTCATACAAGTCGCCGAAATTTATGTTGCCGATCCGTTTGGGAATGGCCAATGCAAATGGTCCGCAGGATCTGATCATTTACATGTACTCCCAGGTTGGTCGTATCGAAACTACCAACTACCGCACGGCTTTGATTCCAACAGATTTCAAAGTGCCGTTGTTTGTGCAGGGAGAATTTGGGGAGTTTTACCGCGACCTCTATAACAAAGCACACGGACGTGAAGGAAAAAATGTGGTGTTTCTCGAATACGCCTGGGAAGTAAGCCCGATGCAGAATCTGTTCTGTGATCCATGTGTGGGCGATCCTCCAATGGTGGCAGAACTTAAAGAAGCCGGCGTCGACTGGCTCGTTTCAAAAGGACAGGATTATCACACCGGTGGAAACGTATACGAAGGAAGTGTTCACTTCACGCGCCTGCATGTAACGTACGACCGCGAACATTTTCCGCAAGACCTGGTTTTCCAGGAAACTCCGAATAAACAAACTTTCCAGGGACGTTACATTCTGACGCATCCTGCAAACGGAGATTTCTCCTGCGAAAAAGGACAGACGTACATCAAAGATCTTGGCAAGCGCCGCTGGAACGAATTGTATACGTACCAATGGCTCACCGGTCGCGACATTGCCGCGCATTACGATTACCCGAAGGAGTATGACATGTACCTCGACCAGAAAGAAAATAAAGGCAAGAAGCAGGGAAGCATCGTTCCGTTTGGCGAAATAGAAGGACCGGTTAGCGGAAACAGCGAGAACAATATGCTGGTGTTTGTGATTTCGATGATCACGCTTGCCGGAGTTTTCTTTGCGTTATCAAGAAAGCGTCCGGTTAAGCAAGGATAGGAACAAGTTGGCCTTGTTGCAACGATACGTGTATTTTTCTTTTGTCACTTCGAGTGGCCGAAGAATGAGGATGTATCGAGAAGCGACAAAAGAAAAATACGCGGTACTGATTTTGGCCGTGTAAAATGAGCGAAGCCCGTCTGAATTTCAGTCGGGCTTATCTTTTACTGCGCACTGATTTTACTGATTACTGCGCACTGTTTTTTAACTGCGCAAAAAGAAAAACTCCTCTGAATTTCAGAAGAGTTTTTCTTTTTGTACGCTTTACGAACTAACCTACTGCGCACTGCGTACTATTTTTACTGCGCACTGATTTTACTGCCCCAATCGTTCACCCGCATTCCCACCTGCATTCTGTTCCTGCTTCGGTTCTTCTTCTTCGTATTTCCATCCGCACTTATTCATTCCGGAACGGAACTTTTCTCTTTCTTCAGGAGACATACCGGCCATTTTGGATTCCCAACGTTTTTTCCAGTATCCGTGTTTGCCGTGGTGCCATCCGCCACCGTGGTGACAGCAGCTCTTGCCGCTTTTGAATCCACCAAAGAGTAATCGTCCGAGGATCATCAATCCCGCAGCTTCAACGTATGTGATCATGGGTCCGCCGAAAATTCCCGGCACTAACCAGTTCCACAACAACATCGTTACCCAGGCGAGCGCGAATGCCAGTACGGTGAAAAGGATTACGGCTCCTATACATTTAAGTATCCATCTCATTGTCGTATAATTTAAAGTCGTTTTTGTTCTACTATGTTTTTGTTCGTGTTTTGTCTTGAGTTCGGAGTTGAGAGACTGGAGACGAGAGGCACTACCGTCTATCATCTATCGTCCATCGCCTAAGTTCCCAGTTCGTTGTACAGGTCCCTCAATCGCTCTCTCAAAAACAAAACAGCATAACGCTTTCTCGATAACAATGTGTTGAGTGAAACTCCTGCTTCTTCCGCGAGCTCACGGAATGGGCGCTCTTCGACTTCATTCTCCCAGAAAACCCAGCGTTGTTCTTCCGGTAAATCATCGAGTGCCAGCAGAAGCTCATTCATAATCACACCTCGTGCATAGATGGCTTCCGGTCCTGCCGACGGATCAGGCAGCAGGTCGTTCAGGCCAAGCCCTTCTTCGCCATCGCCGTATTCTCTTTCGTATCGTGCTTCCAGCGATTCCGTTCTCCTTCTGCGAAAAAGATCTGCGATTTTGTTTCGGGCAACACGGTAGATCCATCCCGATACGCGGTCGATGACCCGTTCCATGCGAAAACTTTCCGTTAATTCAGTGAATACGTCCTGCAGCACGTCTTCAGGATCTTCTTCCTGCGGAATTCGTTTACGGATGAACTCAAGCAGCCGGCGCCTCTCTCGCTGTATTGTTTCTTCAAGAAGCCTGTTCTGCTCTGCGGCCATTGTCGTTGTTATGGGTACCATGTCCTTCATTGCTTACAGGCAGAAGGTCGCGGTAGTGGTAGTAATTATTTTACAAAGAGACGAAAAAAGTCGGGAGACTACAGACGGGAGACAGGAGTTTCGGACAAACAACGCGATTTTCGCTGTTTTGGCCGTCTCCCGACTCCCATCTATCGTCTCCCGTCTATCGCCTCCCGTCTATCGCCTCCCGTCTAACTACCGCTTCAACAACTTATGCACTTCGTCCTGCACCCGAATAAAATAACAACCTGCCGCAAACCCGGAAACATCGATCGTGGAACTACTTTCCTGGGTGGAAAATTCATGCACAATTCTGCCGGAAATGTCGAAGATGCGCACCGTACCCAGCGGAGAGCCGGCCGATTGAATGCTTACGCTGTTGACCGCCGGATTCGGGAAAATGGAAATTCCTGACGCGCTTGGGTTGGGTTCAGCAATAGCCGAGGGCGCATAAAGATCGCTTTCCCACATCCCGCGACCGAATGTGCTCGCACGCAGCTTACCAATACCGTATTGAATATCGAGGTCGGTAACAATCACCGATGGCAAACCGGTATTGTAATACTGCCAGGAACTGAATGTGCTGTCGCGGTAGAAAACACCACCGTCGGTAGCCGCATACACCGCACCCGGAGGACCGCCGGCCTGGCAAACGATATCATTCACCGGTACGTTCGGAATTCCGGCCGACATGTTGATCCACGTTTGACCGGCATCGGGAGAAAAGAAAACTTTGTTTGCCGCCGAATACCCGGAGAAAGTGATCCACACGTTTTCCGGATTCACCGGGTGGATGGTCAATGCCGAACCGGTAACCGTGGTGAGTGGCAAACCAACTCCAACGTCCTGGAACGTTACGCCGTCGGTACTTCCATAAAGTGAATCGGCGAAACGCATGAACATGTAATCGGAATTCGCGCCGCTGACGTCAAGTTCATACAGCCAATCGTTCTTGAAGAACGACAACTGGTCACTCAGCAAATGGTTTTGTCCGAAATCTGTGCTCTTGTAAATCATGCTCTGCTGGCCCATGAAATTTTCATTCTCCTGCGTTTGACTGTACTGAAACGCTTTTGGGAAATTGCTTGCGTTGCCCAGGAGAATATTTGTCGATTGATACGAAGTAGCCCAGTCATCGCTAGTGAACAGCGGCGTGAAATGACCAATCATGTATACGCTGTCGTTCACAGGACTCATCGCGCAGATAAATGCTTCCACAAACGGAAAGGTCCGGTAAATGCCGTTTGTTCCGATCAGGTACGGCGGAACATCGAGCGTGGCCGGCAATATTTTGTAACCGGTGTTTTGAGATTGACCGAAATTGTACACGTGCGACAGCTGCATGTTTGCGTTGAGGTTCTGAAACGAAACGCCATTGTCTGTACTGCGTTTCAGGCCGCCGTCGTTACAGAGATAAATTACGTTGTCGTTTCGCGGATCAAAGAAAATACCGCGCTGATCGGAGTGTACGTACGGCGACTGCGCGGAAGAAGTGTAGGTGATTTGCTGAAGCGCCGACATCGCATTTTCCCTCTTGAACATGTGGTAAAACCCGATCATGTATTTGTCCGGGGTTTGCTGCGCCACTTCAAACTGCACCTGGGATTCACTAAACAGGGAATCGATTACGGTGAACGACCATCCGCCATCCGTTGATTT
This sequence comes from Bacteroidia bacterium, assembly GCA_035489505.1. Classification (GTDB taxonomy): domain Bacteria; phylum Bacteroidota; class Bacteroidia; order Palsa-965; family Palsa-965. The sequence goes on from DATHKF010000362.1 coordinate 6,164, forward strand.
ATGAATGTATGAACGGATGCCGGGGCCAATGCTGTTTCCTGCAGTCATGAGATAAACAACATTGGGCGTCGATGCCGAAACGCGCACCGCGTATTCGTATTTCCACGTGTAAGAATCAACGAACGTACTCGTGATCATGGCCCAGTTTGTCCACGAATCATCGGTGCGGTAATAGTGTGCGCCCACGGCATACATGGAAGCGGTATCACCGGGTTTGAACCGTACGCTGCAGAATACGTCGTTGACGATTCGTGTCCACGTTGCGCCACCATCATAGGTGCGGTACAATCCGTCTGTACTTGCGGCAATCAGCGCGTTGTGATCGAGTGGATTCATCACGAGATCGCCAATGTTTACAAGTGCGCTGGATGCAAACGTAAGCCCGGTTGGATTCCATGTTGAACCACCGTCGATCGATTTGAATACACCGATGCTGTTCGGCATCATGTCCATGTTGTGCGTGCCGGTTGCGAGATACAACACGTTG